>NZ_VDHB01000140.1:0-12025 GCF_006227735.1 Testudinibacter sp. 'clade 2' | reverse complement strand
GATTTTTATCTTCCAACAGATAATAAATTACTTCCGACAGGAGAGATCTTAAAGGTAGATAGTACCAGATTTGATTTTAGAAATATGGTGAAAATTGAAGAAAATATGCAGAAGAATAACGATGGTAGCATAGATAATACTTTTATCTTAAAAGGGGATCTTCAATATGATAATTTTAAAAAAGGAATTGTACTTTATGATCCTAAGAGTGGCCGTAACATGGAAGTCATTACAACACAACCAGGTATTCAAATATACAATGGTTCGAAGTTATCGAATAAAACATGGATTGGACCGAGTGGTCTTAAATACGAATCTTTTATGGGAATTTGCTTTGAAACTCAGCATTTTCCAGATAGCCCAAATCATACACACTTTCCATCAACTTGCCTATGTCCAGATCAGATTTATGAGGAAAAAACTATTCATAAATTTAGCACTGTGATTCCTAGTGAGCGAAACTGATTAATACAAACGGAAAGGTATAATATGGAATTTATTATTATCTCTATGATTATAGCGCTTGGGGGATTTGTGCAAGGGCTGACCGGATTTGGACTGGCTCTTGTTTCAGTTCCATTGCTCTCACTGTTTATCGATGTGAAGCTGGCAATACCAATAGCGGGTATTTTTGGTTGGTTTGTAACTTTCCCTATAGTATATAAAATGCGGCATTATGTTAATTGGAAAATAGGGTTGATTTTATTTGTTGGTTCTTTACCTGGTTCATATCTTGGAGCGGATCTTTTAAAACATCTGCCCGCAGATATAATTTTGATTACCATGGGAATCATTTTAATTTTATCAGGGTTGTATTCTTTTAGATCAAAAAGCACATTATTTAAGTCTGTTTCAAAACCAATTTCTCTTGGTGTAGGTTTCTTCTCAGGAGCATTAGGCGCAAGTGTAGGTGAGCCTGGTCCACCAGTTATTGCATATACATCAATGCTGCCATGGTCAAATCATGAAATAAAATCTACGTTAGTTTTTTTCTTCATGTTACAAATGATAGGAGCTATAGCAGGGTTTTGGCTGAAAGGATTATTGACAAGTGATGTTTTATGGCATGTAGGAGAGGCTATTCCTGCATTTCTATTGGGGACATTTTTAGGAATGTTTTGTTATAACCTACTCAATAGATACCAGTTGAATTATCATAAAATCATCTATACTTTCTTGATTTTTATAGGATTCGTTTTGATTATAAAAAATTTTTGAGTGACTTATTGTAATCAATCATTGGCCAGATCAAAAAAATGCAAAAAAACGCATTTTGGATAAAAAATGTACTTCCCTAATTGATAAAAAGTGCGTATTATAGCCCCCCTTATTCGATGATGGTTCTGTTTTGATTCTGCTTTTGTTGTGGTGAACAGTATATGCGTATTGGACAATTTCAATTAAAAAATCGCGTATTATTGGCGCCGATGGCGGGGATAACTGATCAGCCGTTCAGACGACTTTGTGCTCGCTATCACGTTGGCATGAGCTATTCTGAAATGATGTCGGCGAATCGGGATGTATGGCATACGGAGAAATCTCGGCTTCGGGTGGCACACCACGAGGAGATTGGGATTAATGCGGTGCAAATCGCCGGTAGTGATCCGCTGGAAATGGCACAAGCAGCAGCATTGAATGTAGAATATGGCGCGCAGTTGATTGATATCAATATGGGTTGCCCTGCTAAGAAGGTTAACCGCAAAATGGCGGGTTCGGCATTGATGCAACATCCTGGCTTGGTGGAAAAAATTCTGCGTGAGGTGACGGCAGCGGTCGACGTGCCGGTGACGTTGAAGATCAGAACCGGATGGGATAAAGCACACCGAAATTGTGTTGAAATTGCCAAAATAGCGGAGCAATCCGGTATTCAGGCGTTGACTGTTCATGGTAGAACTCGCAGCTGCTTGTATCAGGGAGAGGCGGAGTATGACAACATTTGTCAGGTGAAACAGCAAATTTCAATTCCGGTGATTGCCAACGGCGATATCACCAGCGCAGAAAAAGCGCGGTATGTTTTAGACTATACCGGTGCAGATGCGGTGATGATTGGGCGAGGCGCACTCGGTCAGCCGTGGTTGTTTCGACAAATTGAGGCTTTCCTGCAATCAGGTGCGCTGATTGCCGAGCCGAGTTTGGCGGAAAAGTGTCAAGTGGCGCTCGAACATATTCACAATTTGCACGCTTTTTATGGTGAGCAGAAAGGATATCGGGTTGCCCGCAAACATGTAAGTTGGTATTTGGATAACATCAAACCAGATTCTGCTTTTAAACGTACTTTCAATACCATTGCTGATCCTAAGCAGCAGTTGTATGTCTTGGAAGAGTTTCTTGACTCAATCCAATAGTGGATTGGGGTGATTTTTTTAGTTAAATGGAACATATTAAAATGTTAGAACAACGTAGCAATTCAGATGCATTAACAGTTTCAACTTTAAATGCACAATCTCAAATTACAAATAAACCATTAAGAGATTCGGTCAAACAAGCGTTGAAAAATTATTTAGCTCAATTAAACGGGCAAGATGTCAATGATCTTTATGAGTTGGTTTTGTCGGAAGTTGAACACCCGATGCTGGATATGGTGATGCAATACACGCGGGGCAATCAAACCCGTGCTGCCAATATGTTGGGTATCAATCGCGGTACATTACGCAAAAAGCTGAAAAAATACGGTATGGGCTGATTTTAGTCTCCTAAAATCAAATGATAACAGCAGTCGTCAGAGTAATTTGGCGGCTGCTTTGTTTTATTCTGCCGCGGCAATTTCGGATGCCAAACCGGGAATTGCTTTCTAAAAAGTGCGGTTGTTGTTAAAATTCCGCTGAATATTAAAAAAGGTGATCAAGGTTGAGTATGTTGAAAAAATTGGTGTTGCCAGCAATAGCTTTGTCGGTTGCCGCTTGTAGTTTGGATAAACCAGAAGCCGCATTTCCTGCCGAATTTGCCAATGCAGATTATGTCTTGTCGGATGCAGATGCTAAACGTTGGGTTATGAGCAGCCATCAAGCCGAACAATGCATCTATCCTAATTTAACGCGGATTCAGCAGGCACATTTCTCGCAAGAGGATGCGTATATCCATTCGCAATATGTTTTCTTCTACCCTTTGGAAAAGATTATTGGTGCAGATTATTTGAAAATGATCCAAGAAGATGAAAAATCGATGGGCTATGCACAATATCAATATAAAAAATTTAAACAGTTAAGCACGGAACCGTTGCCAAAAGCCCAGTGTGAGCTTTTGAGAGCTAACGCACGAGACGACTTGTCGGTGGTGAAAGGGCAGTATAAGAGTGGTATGGTAGAAGAGAGCAAAACTGACGGCAAGCAAAGCGGTGATGCGGTTGCCACCGGTGATAATAAGTTCTTCTTCGACATCATTAAATGGGGCGCAGCGCTGGTGCTGTAGCCGCTAGCTATGCAGAGTAGAATAAAGAGATTGGGGTTGATGATGAATCACCCCAATCTTTGTTTTAAATAGCTACCTTTAATTGGCTCTTAAGTCAGAAACTATTTGGCTTCAAACACCAAAATGGCGCCTTTGTTGGCGACTTTCATCACCGGTTGAATATCCTTACCCATCAAGATGCCGGCATCATCGGTAGCGATGTAGATTTTGCGGGTGTCCGGTGAAACCAATACCATACGATAACGGTTATCGGTGCGGAAGTGGGTGATCGATTCGCCCTGCACTTGCTTGCCATCCGCACTCAGCGGCAACTGGTAAAGCGTGCCGGTTTTTACCCCGGTTACCAGCAGTGAATTTTGTAAGCTCTTGATTTTACCGTCTTTCGGGTAGTAAGCGATGCTAGTAGTCGCTACCGTCGGCCAGCAGATATAACCGATTTCACATTTTTCATCGTTGAAGTTGTAACCCTGCGGCACGGTGTAAAACGTTTTTTGTGGGAATTTCAGATTGTTGGCTTGGAACTCGCTTTCCTTAAATTCAGGCACAACCGCCCCATTCGGCACGCCGATATATTCCGGCAATTCAGCACAGTTCGGTGCAGCGGAGAAATTGGCGTAGCTGTAAGCCATATCATCTTGATAACCTGCAATGTGTGGCCAACCGTAGTTACCGGCAGCTTCGACGATATTGATTTCATCATCGACCGCAGGACCTTGATCGGTGTTGTATAAGGTGTCGCCAACATAAACTAAACCTTGCGGATTACGGAAACCGTAGGCATAAATATGGCTTTTCACACCGTTGATTTCGGGATTGTCACTCGGGATTGAGCCGTCCAGATTGAAACGGATCACCTTGCCGCGGTATTTGTTGAAATCATTGGCGGCGACTTCGGCAGCTGTTGGGATTTTTTGCGATTGAATCTCTTTACACGTGTTGGAGTATTGGTTATAACCGTTGTCGCCCAAACTCAGCAATAATTTGCCACTTTTGTCAAACAACAAACGTCCGCCGTTGTGATCATTGCCCGCCGGGGTTTTGTCCAACACAATTTGTTCATCGCCTAACGTATCTTTTTTGGCATCGTAGCTTAAACGTACCACGCGTCCGAAATCGGATTTATCTTTGCTACTGTTGCTGTAGGTGTAATACACATATACATAATCTTCACCCGTACCTTTAGCAAAATTCGGGTGCAGTTCCATGCCCAACACGCCTTGGTGTACCGGTTCAGCGAAGGCTTTATCGAAGGTGTACAACACCTTGCTTGCGCCGGTGGCCGGGTTGATGGCAACGATCTCTTTGCCTTGGCGCGTGGTCGCCCAAATGTCACCATTTGCGCCCCATTTCATTTCCCAGACATTGTTTAAACCGTCGATTAACACGCTGGCTTTGATTTCGTCTTGCTGCATTGCAACCGTTGGATTGTCTACTTTTGCGATGGCAGCGCCGCTGATTAGCATGGCTAAAAGTGCGGTTGCCAGCAGAGATTTTTGCATAACATTTCCTTAATTAAATATGATAAAAAATGACCAACGGCATAGTATCAAATTAAAAACCGGTACGGAATACCAACTTTAGGGATAAGCTGTCTGAAAAATTGATTGATATGTGTAACGGTTTAGGCTTAATGGGTAAAACGAGGGGCTTGGATAGCGTGCAGATTTAATGAGGTTGATATGGCTCATAGACACTTATTATCTTTAAATAATGTCTATGAGCCAGAGATTTTAATTAACGCTTGATGACTTGGTCAATTTCAGAAACCACGTTGCTGCTGTCTTTTTTCACACTGCCATTGATAAGCGGGAATTTTGCGTCTTTTAAATCTTTGACGGCTTCCTGAATCAACAGCGGAATGTTATTGGAGACATCTAGTTCGCCTTGATAGCGGTTGTGGTGTCCTGCGATATTTTCGACACCAACAGATACCGTGTTAACGTTCGGGCGGCTGTCAGTCGAAGTGATGCTGGCGCCGTTCAATTGGATGTGATTTTTCACATTTAAATTGACTTCACCACTTTGAATCCCTGCAATCGTTGTCACTTCATCTTGCGAAACGATATTGCCAGAGACATTAAAGGTCGATGGTTTCAAGGTTTTTCCGGTCAGTGGGTTATGCTCGGCAAAACCGGCAGATTCTGCTGCATTGTTGACCGCTGTTGTGACTTTTCCTTTCAATTCATCGGTTTTCTTGGTTGAAGGAACGACTTTCATCACGCCGGTCAGCGCGCCACCGTTTTGCGAATTGGTCAAATTTAGCCCCAAATTAAACCCAACACTTTCTTCAGCATCTTTACGACTTTCAATGGTGAGATTGTTACCAATATCGCCGTTGACGATATTGCCTTTCACGGTCGCGCCGAGTAGTGCCAGATCTTTTTCACTGCCCAATCGAACGTTTTTCCCTTCGAGATGGCTGAGCACTTGCGTGGTTTTTGCGGTTTTATCAATGTTGACCGTCAGATTGCCACTGCCGTCTTGGGTCGTTTTTTCTTCACTGCTGACTTTTTTAATGTTGGCATTCGCATTGACTCCAAAGCCCCAGTTGTTTTTGTGCTCGGCATTTTGCAATGATTCCACCACAATACCACCGTGGTTTGCATTCACCTCAAGCTCATCGGCTTGAATAGTGCTACCGGTGATATGCACCGCATGATCACTGTTTGCCCCGGCATGGATGGTGGCTTTGTCGGCATTGAGGGTGGTGGCGGTATAATTGATCGCGGCTTGATCGGTATTTTTGATATTGACACCGAGTTTGAATGACCCGCCAGTCGAAGCTTTATCACCACCGCTGGAGTTTCCACCGACACCGATGTTCAGTGACCAGTCGATACCTTTCTCAGAGGAAGATCCCTGAGCTGCTTTGATGACCGCACTTTCGCCAGCTTGTACTTTTAGGCTGTCTACCTTGCCGTTAACACCTTGCAGTACCACATTTTTAGCCGTCAGATTGGCGTGTTGCACCGCAATTTCACCGGCTTTTGCTGTGATGGCTTGGGCACTGGAATTATTTGCGCCACCGCCAATGCCGCCTGAACCGGACTTGCTGCTTGGGCTGGTGCCGCCAGAGGCACTGATATCCAAGTTAAAGCCGTTTTTATCACTTTGTTTGATATTGTTGGCTTGTACCAATTCAATATTGCCTTGTGAGGAGAGCGCTAAAGTGCCCTTTTCTGATTTTAGTGTATTACCCTCCAGCAAGATACCGTCTTTAGCGTTGATTGTAATATCACCGACAGTGTCAAAACCACCGATCACCGCCTCAGATGAGAGGCTATTGCTTTCGCTGTGACTGCCCTTTCCTTTGGCAGATACGCTGATGTCCAAGCCGGTGCTGGTGGAAACACCAAGGCTGCCTTCGCCTTTATCCTCAATTGTTTTGCGAACTTCGGTATTGGCGGCAGCCACATTAGCGTAATGTTGGGTGTTAATCATGACGCTGTCAGTGGCTTGATAGTGGGTGGCAACATCACGAACATCATTTGCCGTAGCGTTAATGTTAGCGGCTTGGATTTGGGTACCAAGTGCGGTACTGCTTTCGTTATTTTCAACTTTTTTACCGCCGCCTAGCTTCAGCGCTGTATTGGCATTTGGGGCACCGATAGCACTGACTGAGCCGAATGCGCCGACCGGGTTGCCTTCAGCTAAGCCGTTAACCGCTTTTTCAACCGCACGGGTGACGCCGCTGATATCAGCACTGGCACCGACTTCAACATTCACGGTGGTGGTTTCACGTTGCTCTTTTTCACTATTTGTAGAGACATTGCGAATGATGTTATCGGCATTTTCTTGCAATTTGCCACTCACCTGATGTTTGCCGCCTTCATATTGCAAGCTGTTTTTGGCATTCAGTGTTAAGTCACCGTTGACTTCGGTTGACGATTGAAGTGCGGTTTCGCTGGTTTTGTCGGCATGAACTTTAGTCATTCCGCTTTCTAAGCCAATGGTCACCCGATCCATTCCGCCACCTACATAAACCCCAAAGCCACTTTTTCCACTGTCGGTTTGCAGATTTTTTTGATCTTGTTGTGCCGTAATGTGAATATTTTCGGCGTTAACAGTCGCGTTACCTTGAGAGGTTTTTAGGCTTGATCCTTTGATATTGACATCGCTATCAGTAGTTAGGTTTAAGGATCCGCCTTGAACCACGCTGCCTAAATGGGTGACTTGAGCCAGCGTTTCTTTGCTGCTGCTCAGTTCAATACCAACGCCGGCACGGTATTGTTTATCACCATCTTCACGCGCATAAGCCGTTGCTTTGACCTCATTAGTTTTCGTGGTTTTGTTTAACGCCTGCTTCGCACCTTCGATATTGATGTTGCCGACACTTGTTAAATTGAGCTGTTCAGCCACATTGATGATGCTGCCGACGACATTGATATCTTGTTTCGCGATAACATTGAAGGTTGCGTCAGAAAGCAGCTCCGCACTTTGGGCATTTTCACGTTGTTCATCACTGGATAGTGCATTTTTGGTGATGTTAAACACGGTGCCGTTGCGCTGATTGATAATTTCATGGCTGAAATTGGTGGCATGATCAACGGTCACACTGCCAGTGCCGGATTGGGCATAGCCTCCTTTTTGTGCCTGCACTTTGCTGCCTTGAATATTGACGCCTTGCTCGCCATTCAGTAGCACGATGCCTTTGGCTTTGACATCGGAAGCAACTTGTAATTTATCGCTGCGGTTGTTATCGGTGTTGTGTCCACCACCGATACCACCCCAATAAACTTGGTCGCTGCGGGTGACTTTATTATTGCTGATTTGCTGGGTGCCGACTTCGACTTTACCGCTTTCGGAGGTTATCAGCATATCACCGTCTGCCCAAACATCTGCGCCACTGATGCTCACCCCACTTTTTCCGGTAATGCCTAAATTATGATTAGCCGTCAGCCAAGTTTTTTTCAGGGTTTCGCTTTCGTTGGCTTCATTCCAGCTGCCGGTTTCCAAGTTTGCGGTGTGGTTACGTTTATTACCTACATTCATGCTGCGCGATTTCTGTACTGCACCGTCCAGCAACACTTTGCCCCGATCAGCACTGACGGACAAATTTTGATCGGCGTGAACCGCACTTGCGGTGATCTCCACATTGCCTTCGGTGGCTTTAATCTTGACATTTTCGCCTCGGAAATCATTACCGATCTGACGTTCGTTTTCAGTAGTTTGTGTTTGGTTGTGCTCCCAAGAGTAGTGCCAGTTATGATCAATATGCTCGGTTTTGTCTTTCAGTTTTTGGCTGTTCAAGTCAATGTTTTTTGAGAGGACTTGAATATCCTTGCCGCGTAGTTTAGCAGCGTTGATTTCCACTTTATTGGTGGCATTCAAATGAATCACATCGCCTTGAATTTCCGTTTGATTCCATTGTTGATCTTCAGTGCTGCGCTGTTTTTTGCTCGCGCCGTTATAAGCGGAGTAGTTGCCGTCCAACTGCTGTACTTGATGGTTATCCTCAACCTTTCCAGTCAGAACGAGATCTTTCGCATTGGTATTGACATTCCCCTTGATCTTCGCAGATACCAAATTAATGACTCCGTGCCCCTTGAGATCAAGCCCTGCTTCAGTAGTGGTTTGAATTTCACCGCTTAAGTTAACGCCGTTACCTTGCCCGGTGCTGACAATGTTGATTCGACCGGCTTGCATACCACCGACATAGTAGCCGTCCAAATTTTGTTGTTGACTATGAATTCCGGTCACTTGCTTGCTTTGGTAATCCATTTTGTTATGGCCGCTGGCAGCATTGATCTCTTTTGTTGCTTTAATGCTAGCTGAAGCATTAATCTTAGGAGCAACCAGATCCAATACCTCACTGCCGGATACGCCTTTACCTTGAATGGTCAGGCTATTGTTATTGCGCGAGCTGTTCAGGGTTTTGATTTGTCCTTCGCTGATTTCAGCTTCGCCGACCACCATGGAAGCACGTGGAATATTGATAAAACCACAACCATCACAAGTAATACCATTCGGATTTGCGAGTACATAATCGGCTGCCATACCGAAAACTTCTTGCTGACCAAGCAGTAGTGACGGATTGCGACTGACCACCTCGTTTAAAATCACTTTTGCCGCTTGATCGGTGATATTTTTATTGGCTTGAACTTGTCCTGCCAGCTGTGACTGCCCATCTTGTGTGGCGTTGTTGAGCACTGCACCAGCGGTGTTAACGTTATATTTGTCATAAGTATTGTGTGACAATCCCTGCTCATTGGGTTTGACAATATTGATCACGGTGGCACCGTTATCGGCGCTACTGACTGACGGAGCAGAGTTGCCACCGGCAACTATCGGTTCATTGGCTTGAGCGGGAATTGCAGCCATTCCACTCATAAAGAAAATACTGGTGTTATTCGTTTCAGCAACAGCTGTGCCAGCACCGGTAATTAACGCAATGCTCAAAGTACAGCTCAGTTTGCCCTTAAATGACAATTTAAATGATTTCATTCAGAATTCCCTCTCTATTAGAAATTATTTTTAGTGATAATTAAAAAGTTATTGTTATTTTGCCTAAAAATTGGCTTTCATTTTGACGTTCAGGTGAAGAAACAAACCACCCGCGATCAAAAGAAAAAGATCCACTCAATTGCCGGTAAGACAAGTGAATCCCAAAGCTGGTGCCAACCGCACTTTGCCACGCATTTGGCGCATTGCGATTGAAAAGTCGTCCGGTATCCAGCCCGATAAAAGGCGTCAGATTTACCGTTTTATAGGTTGCCGGATAAGATAGCGTATTGCGTAAATACCACCCGTTATCGCTGCTTAAACTGATACGGTCAAAACCGCGCAGTGCACTGTTGTCGGTAAGGTCAAAGGTTTCCATCGACGGTAAACGATCATTGGAATATTGCGCAGCAAAACGGTGTTGCAGTTGAAATTGCCGATCTAAAATAGAGAATGGATATTGCCAGCTGGCACTCAAACCAAATTTGGTAAACTGTGGTTCAGTAATCCGCTGCTTGTTGCTACGGCTAGCACCGAACAGCGCTAGACCTTGTTGCATTCCCAGATTCAGTGATAAAGTACCGTTGTCTAAAATTCGCAGGTGATCAAAGGAGAGATCCAACACCGTCAAACGCAAGTTTTGATCGGGATTGCGGTAATCCAGCAAAACATTACTGTTTTGTTTACGGCTTAGGCTCAGGCTCAAGGTATTGATATGGAATTGATTACGAGACAGCACTCGATCTAAGCGCAAACCAAATTGGCGGCTGGAACCATAATATTTAGCGCCGGAAACCGGCAAACTGACCGCAGAATCGGAACGCGCAGCAAAGGCACTGAACGTCCAATAGCCGTAAGGAATAAAATACAAGCCGCTATAGCTGCGGTTGTAGCGACTGGAACGGTGATCCAAATTTTGGCTGTGATGCAGTGAAAGAAAGTCAGCGTGCTTGGTCAGATTATCCCAAGAGAATCCCGCTCGCCCAATGAGGCGACCACTATTTTTCTTGCCGTGGTTATCAACAGAGGTATAAAAACGGAAAGGTGACTGTGTCAGTGCATGGTTTTTCAGCACAAGCGTGGAGCCGTCGAACTGCTTGCCGGGCAAAATATCAACACTTATTTGTTGTGAAGGCAAGCGATTGAGTTGATCTAAACCTTGATCTAACTCGCGAATATTCAATGGCTTCCCCAACATTGAAGGAAAAATATTCTGCACGCTGCTCAGTGCGGTGTGCTGCTCAAATTCAATACTTTCAACGGTTCCCTCAACGGCGTGCAGGCGCAAAGTGCGGTTTTCGTCCAGTGGGGCAAACACCATTCGCGCGGTAATATAGCCACGATCCAAATAGCGTTGGGTCAATTCGCGGATCAGGCGGTTGACATTGGCGTCACTGATACAATTTTCCGGAATTGGTGTTAAAGTTGCGAGATCTTTTTCGTCCAGTAAGTGGATACCAGTGAGTTGCAGTCCGTTAACGGGCAAGCATGCCTGAGAAAAGGAATCGGTTTCTGGTTCAGTGAAAGTGCTGGTTTGTTGACTGGTTTTGAGCAGTTGTTGGTAACGATTTCGCTCAATTTGCTGGTTGATTTCTCGTTCGCTGTTGCGCAGGCTTTGTTCGTGTTGGTTGTTCGTTTCGGCATGGGTCAGGTGGGGCAATGCTAGCAGCGGCAACAAGGTGTAATACACCTTATGTTTAAAACGTAATGTCATACAAGATACTCAATTTTTTAATATTATTATTAGAAGCTATGAATTAGTAACGCAATGTTACTAATTTCGGCGTAGAATATAGCATTTGAGAATAACTCTCAATAGAATTTTCCTAAAATATCATTTATCTATAATAAAATAGATAAAACGGCGAAAGTTTACCCGAGAAGATAATAACGTAAAGAAATAACGAAGCGGAAAAAAGGAGTGGTTTGATTATATGGGTAATATAGGGTCTGTTGATCTTTGTTTATAATTTGAGCTATAGACTATTTTTCGCCACTCTTTTTGCAAATAAATAAGGCAAAAGTTGTGAAGTTTAGTGATTCTAAACGAACGGCTTTTAACGCCGCTGTAGTAGCGAAAAGTAATGGCGAAAAAGCGTCATAGTCCTGCGGATTGTGTTTAAAATGAGCACACTCGTCGTTGTAATCCTCATCAATAGTCCCACTATTGATTTCG
>NZ_VDHB01000014.1:0-33914 GCF_006227735.1 Testudinibacter sp. 'clade 2' | reverse complement strand
CTTTGTCAATAATCTGAAGCCGCTACTATTGTTAGCGGCTTTTTGCTATGTGATTTGTAATATGAAACGGAGGATTTATGCAGGGAGAATGTTTGTGTGGTGCGGTTAAATTACAAATTGAAACAAATCATCATGTAGCAGCTTGCCATTGCGCTATGTGCCGACAATGGGCAGGTGGTGCTTTTTTTGCACTAGAGACTGATGAAAAACCACGCATTAATGGCTTTGAAAATATTACGCACTATCGCTCTTCTGAATGGGCGGAGCGGGTATTTTGCCAAAAGTGCGGTACGCATCTGTATTATCATCTATTAGATTCATCAATGTATGAAATCTCGGCTGGTTTATTTCAGCATGAAAAAAATCTTAAATTAGCCTTGCAAATTTTTACCGATAAGAAAGCGGAGTATTGCGATTTAGCCACTAAAACGGAGATGCTGACAGAACAGCAAGTATTAGAAAAATTTGGGAGTAATTCGCTCTGACTGGATAAAGTTGAACGCTTTAATTGAATTCGTTCGTGGTGGTAATAAGCAATATACTCATGCACCACTTGCTCAATTTCATCGACTGATTCTTAAAAGATTGGTTATATTTAATCATAAAAATCTGCGCCTTAATCAGCCGATTTTGGAGCCCGGCTTTTGGGGGCAGATCAGATTCCCCCCTTTATTTTTGCTATTTCCACCACTTTTCCTGCGGTAGATTATCTAACGTAAATGTCTGTCCGATTTTCGGTGTGGCGGTTTGCAGTGGTTTGCCGTCGGTAGCAGTCGAGAAGCGTTCAATCGGGTCTGTCCAAGTGTGGTAAGCCAAATCGAATTTTGCCCAATGAATTGGTACCACAACCCGGGTTTGCAGATCGAGCGAGGCTTGTGCCGCTTGTTCCGGCGTCATATGAATCGATGCCCATGCCGGATCGTAAGCACCGTTTTCGATAAACGTCAGATCAAACGGACCGTACTGTTCGGCGATTGTCGTGAAATGCTTGCCATAACCGCTGTCGCCGTTGAAATAGAGCGATAACTGCGAGGATTTTACCACCCAAGAACCCCATAAAGTGCTGTTGCGGTTGTTTAAATTCCGTCCGCTGAAATGCCGTGCCGGCGCCAGGGTTAAGGTTAATTCGCCTTCGGCGTTACCAAGAGGCAAACTGACGCTATCATGCCAATCCAATTCGGTGATTTTGTCATCGGCGACGCCCCAGCGCTGTAAATGTCCTTTCACCCCCAACGGCACATAATAGTGCCCCACTTTGTGATCGATTTCCTGAATGGCTTGATGATCGAGGTGATCGTAGTGGTCATGCGACAACAATACGATATCTATAAACGGTAAATCGACGGTTTTTGGCGGATTGGTCATCTCAAAGGCTTTGCCGCCGAAAAACAGTGGCGAAGCACGGTAAAACACCGGATCGGTGATGATGGTCAGATCAGCGGTTTTGAACAACACGGTTGAATGTCCGAACCAAGTGAAACTGTTGTTCACCACCGCACTTTGATCCAACGTCAGCGTCGGAAGTGGAGCGGACGGATGTTTGCCTGCCGGTGGATTCAACACCGAGGTCAGCCAAGTGGTCAATGATGGTCGATTGCTGCCGATGGTTTCAATCGTGGTCGGTTCCTGATTGACAAACACCTCGCCGTTGAAATTCGGCGAAGCCTGAATGCGCGCCAGACTGGCGGCGTCGGGCTTGCCGCCGAAGGTTGGCGCGAAATAAACATAAGCCGCGATCCCTACAGCAACCAGCACGGCACAAAGTGCGGTCCATTTGAGCAAAACGAATAAAATTTTTACAATAGTCATAATCGGTTGAGTAGCCTAGCCTGTGGCAAGAGTGTTTAGTTTATAAACCAAACAGATTAGATTTGATTATAACTCGACAACATACATTGTAAATTTCAAATTTTGCATTTTATTTTTTCCAAAAAGGAAATTATCTTGCAGTATTAATGGTTTTTTCCGATTGTTCGGCTTTTTATCTGAAAGATGCGCAGTTGATAAATTGTTGCTTGAATATTTTGTGAATTTTCGAGAATATTCACGCCATTAAGCGAATCGGAAGGAACAGCAAATGCAGACAGAACAAACATTATCATTGGTAGAGCAAACGCTAGCCACTTGGCAACAGAAGATTATTGGGTTTTTGCCAAATTTGGCTTTATCCGCTGCAGTGTTGATTGTCGGGCATTATTTGGCAAGACTGCTGCAAAAGATAACCTTTAAAGCCTGTAATAGCGTGTTTTCAAACAATCTACGGTTGGCGAAAATGACCGCAACCTTGGTTTATTGGATGATTCTTTTTGCCACTATGATCTTGGTTCTGGATATTTTAAATCTCACCAATTTACTGACGCATCTGCTGGCGGGTGCCGGCATTATCGGTATTATCGCCGGATTTGCCTTTAAAGACATTGCTTCGAATGCTTTTGCTGGTTTGTTAATTAAATCGCAACAACCGTTTAAGACGACGCACTGGGTTAAAATTGATGATTATTTAGGCGAAGTGCAAGAGGTCGGAATGATCACAACCACCCTGAAAACATTAGGCGGAAAACTGGCGCATGTGCCGAATCAGTTGATTTACAGCGGGGTTTTCATTAATTATTCCGCTCTTGGAAAACAGCGCATCGTGGTATCGGGCGGTGTGTCCTATGGTGATGAGCTAGAGAAAGTCAAATCGGTGACGCTTGAACTGGTTAACCAATTTGAGTTTGTGTTGGATAAAGCGCAAACCGATTTTTATTTTACCGACATCGGCAGTTCGACCTATAACTTTGAAGTGCGGTTTTGGATTGATTTTGTCAATTATACTCAATACTTAGCTGCCAAAAGCGAAGTGATTATGCAGTTGAAAAAACGCTTTGAACAGGAGCAGATTAGCATTGCCTACAATGTGATGACGTTAGATTTTGGGGTAAAAGGCGGGGTGAATTTGTTTGATAACCGGATTCAGTTGCAGCAGGAAAATGGTGCGTCATAAAATCGCGCCACAAAATAGGGCGGGGGAATTTCCGCCCTGGTTGTGATTTGCAATAGCTTTAGCCAATGGTCGCAGCTTTCATGTTGCGCACAAATTCCGCTAGCAGACGTAGCATTTCCGCTTGGTTATCCAAATTATTTTCGATGATTTTCACAATCGCCGAGCCAGAGATGGCGCCTGCCGTGCCGCTATTCAAGGCGTCGATCACCTGTTGCGGCTGGGCGATGCCGAAGCCTTGCAAAATCGGCGCTGCATTATGCGTTTTCAATTGTGCAATCAAGCTGGCTAAATTGCTGGCGTGGGCTTGGTTTTCGGCGCTGGTCACCCCGGCGCGCGAAACTAAATAAGTGTAACCTTCGCTGGTTTGTGCCACGGCTTGAATCGTCTCGCTGTCGGCATTCGGTGGGCAGATAAACACCGGCTGCACACCGAATTTTTTCGCTGCCGCTACATAGGGCTCGCACGCCAACAATGGCACATCGGCAACCAGCACTGCATCGACGCCGCTTTGTTGGCATTGTCGGTAGAAGTTATCCAAGCCTTTGGCGAAAATCAAATTGGCACACAGCAATAGACTGATAGGAATCTCCGGGTATCTCGACCGCACTTTGTCCAATAACACAAAGCACGCTTTGGTGCTGCAAGCGGCATTTAGCGCGCGGTTGTTGGCGGCTTGGATCACCGGGCCGTCCAACAAGGGATCGGAGAACGGAAAGCCCAATTCCAACGCATCGGCACCGTTGTCGACCAAGGTGCAGATAATCTCAAAAGAGCGGTCTAAATCCGGGTCGCACAGGGTGACGAATGGCACGAATGCGCCTTGATTTTTGTTGTTGAGTTGCTGAAACAGCTGATCAAAACGGCTCATGCTTTTGCCCCTTTTTCGCTTAAAATTTTATCGACGGTGAAAATATCTTTATCACCACGTCCAGACAAATTGACCACTAACAATTGTGTTTGTTCAGGATTTTGTTTAATCATTTTTAACGCATACGCCAACGCATGCGAGGACTCCAATGCCGGAATGATCCCTTCGTGCTGCGCCAGTTGTTGGAACGCATCAAGCGCTTCGTCATCGGTGATCGACTCGTATTCGGCGCGTCCAATTGCATGCAGATAGGCATGTTGCGGCCCAACAGAAGGGAAGTCCAATCCAGCGGAGATCGAATACGACTCTTCGATTTGTCCGTCTTCGGTTTGCATAATTGGGGATTTCATACCGAAATAGATGCCGACATTGGCGTGTTTCAACGGTGCACCGTGTTGTCCGCTTTCAATGCCCAGCCCCGCCGGTTCGATGCCGATTAAGCGAACCGCACTTTCATCGATAAAATCGTTAAACATACCGATCGCATTGGAGCCGCCGCCGACGCAGGCAATCACCGCATCCGGCAAGCGTCCTTCACGTTCCAGCACTTGGCGTTTGGTCTCTTCACCGATCATTTTTTGGAATTCGCGTACAATGGTCGGGAACGGGTGCGGGCCTGCCGCCGTGCCGAGCAGGTAATGCGCTTTGTCGTAATTGGCGGACCAGTCGCGCATCGCCTCACAACAGGCGTCTTTCAGTGAACACGAGCCTTTATTGACCGGAATCACTTCCGCCCCCATCAGCCGCATACGGAATACATTCGGTGACTGGCGTTCCACATCTTTTGCGCCCATATAAATGCGGCATTTTAAACCGAGCATCGCACAAGCAATCGCCGTGGCAACGCCGTGTTGCCCGGCACCGGTTTCGGCGATGATTTCGCTTTTGCCCATGCGGATCGCCAATAACGCCTGCCCGAGCACTTGATTGGTTTTATGAGCACCGCCGTGTAGCAAATCTTCCCGTTTCAGGTAGAGCTTGGTTTTCGAGCCTTTGGTCAAATTGCGGCACAGGGTCAGTGCGGTCGGACGACCGGCATAATTTTTCAGTAAATCGTTAAATTCGGCGATAAACGCAGGATCATCCTTGGCTTCCACAAACGCTTTTTCCAGCTGTTGCAGCACCGGTACCAGAATTTCCGGCACATACATACCGCCAAATTCGCCGAAATAGGGATCGAGTAGGGTTTTATTGCTCATTTAGTTTATCCTAATAATGACTAATTTATTAGACAAAGTAGGGGCGGATTGTATATCCGCCCGAACGGAACGTGATACTGCTTTGTTATGGGGTTAGATCAATTTGATATAATTTATCTAATTCCCACTGTAACGGGTTATTCTCAATATATTCTGCAATAATTTCATAATCTTGTTCATTGCGAATAATATGATCATAATATCCTCTCTGCCATAGCCTTTGATGGAATGGCAACCAATTATCATTTTTTACACCTCTGATATAGGCGTTTGTTGATACGACTTTTAACCATTTTATCGCATCAGGTAGATTAGTTTTTCCCAATTCATTGATCCAAATAAAATGAATATGGTTTGGCATAATAATATATTCGGCTAATTTACAATCCTGATATCGTTTTTCCATTGAGATTAAAATGGATTCAGTTTCTTTTCCTGCTGCGTTTAATAGCATAATACCATTTTGTATTTGACCTAATAAGTTTCGCCGTTGGTGAATGCAAATAGTAATAAAGTAGCAACCAGCCTCATTATAATCATAACAAGGTAAGCGCATTTTACGCCTTATCGGTTTTTGATTATGCTGTTTTATCATTTCCAGGTAAATAGCTATATCGAGCTTCGTACACGGGCGGATATATAATCCGCCCCTACAAAAAATTAATATCGGATAATAGTGTCGAATAATGCGGCAATCTTATATTCATCTTTAATCCCCGGCGCACTTTCCACGCCGGAGTTTACATCTACACCCAAACAGCCTTGAATCAAGGCTTGTTCGATATTTTCCTGTTTGATGCCGCCGGCTAAAATCGTGCGTTGTTTGATATTGGCTGGAATTAAGGTCCAATCGAAAATCAAGCCGGTTCCGCCTTGTTGCCCTTGCACTTTGCTGTCGAACAGGAAACGATCAATCAGCGGATCATCGGCAAGGTTAATCTGTTCGTGGTTGTCGATATCGACCGAAATCACATTCCAGATTTGGCAATGTGACGGCAGTTTTTGCCGTAGTTGCTGCATAAATTCGTGGCTTTCGTTGCCGTGCAGTTGCACCGCAAACAGCTTTAATTCATGGGCGATCTCGGCAATATAAGCTAAATCTTGATTTTGAAATACGCCGACAAAGCGCAGCGGGGCAGCGGTAATCAGGTGTTTGGCTTGCTCAAGGCTGACTTTGCGCGGTGATTTTTCGGCGAAAATCATGCCGCCGTATAGCGCCCCGCAGCGATATACCGCTTGTACATCTTGCGCACGGGTTAAACCGCAGACTTTGTTTTCGCCGAAAATCACTTGCCGCACCGCACTTTGCAGATCGTCGTCGCCCATTAGGCTGCTGCCGATTAAAAAGGCGTGTACATACGGTTTCAGCTGCTGAATTTGTTGGTGATTGTAGATCCCCGATTCGCTGATAATAATCCGATCTGCCGGGATTTGCTGTGCGAGTGGCGGCGTGCGCTTGAGATCAACGCTGAGATCATGCAGATCACGGTTGTTAATCCCGATTACTCTGGCATTGAGTTTGATTGCTCTTTCCAGCTCTGCTTGGGTCGAGGTTTCGGTCAGTACACCCATGCCCAAATCGTGCGCCAAATTTGCTAATTTGAGATAGGTTGCATCGTCCACCACCGACAACATCAGTAAAATCGCATCGGCTTGATGATAACGTGCCAGATAAACCTGATATTCATCGATCATAAAATCTTTGCACAAAATCGGCTGCGGCGCGACCGACCGCACTTGGGCGATAAAATCAAAATTGCCCTGAAAATATTTTTCATCGGTCAGCACCGAAATTGCCGAGGCATAATCTTTATACACCGTGGCAATCTGCGCCAAATTGAAATCCTTGCGGATCAGCCCTTTTGACGGCGAGGCTTTTTTGCATTCCAAAATATAGGCAGGGCGCTGATGTGTGCCTTTGCTCAATGCTTGATAGAAATCACGCTCGGAACGTTGCACTTGATCCTGAAATTGCGCCAACGGCAACGCTGCTTTTTTGTTTTTCACCCATTCAAGTTTATCATTGACGATTTTTTGTAAGATTGTGGGTTTGTTATCCATATTCACCGGTTTTACCTTTATTTTTCTCTCATGTTTAAGGATTACGAATCGGACGATCGTGTTCCAGTTCCGCCTGTGTTAACCATTTTTGCATACTTGGCAGTTGGTAGATTCGTTTGGCGTAGGCGTTTGCTGCGGGGCTGAGATAATCCATTAACCCGTAATGGATTAGGCGGATCACCACCGGGGCGAAAAACGCATCAACCGCGGTGAAGCGGCTGCCTGCGAGAAATTCGCCGCCGAAACGGGTTAGCCCTTCTGTCCAGAGTTGATTAATGCGTGCCAGATCAGCGGCAAGTGCACTATCGATTTGATCTAACCTGACAAATTTTTGCGTGTTCATACTGCATTGGCTGCGTAGCGCCACAAATGATGAGTGCATTTCCGCACAGGCACAACGTGACCAAGCACGGGCGTTGCGTTCATTTGCCCACACTTGCGGATACTCTTCGGCAATATATTCTGCAATCGCCAAGCTGTCCCAAATGATCTCAGCGTTATGGTGCAATGCCGGCACTTTTGCGCTCGGCGAAGCTTGCAAAAAATCCAGTTTTTGCTGCTTTTTATCGGGCTGAAAATAGAGTTGCACTTCCTCAAATGGAATCGCTAATTGTTGCAACAAAATCCACGGGCGCAGTGACCAGCTGGAATTGGTTTTATTGGCGATAAACAGCTTATACATATTAATCCTTAATAACGGCACAATTTTTCCAACGTTTCAAACGGTTTGCCGATTGCAAGACAGTCTAACACCATTTCCGCATTGTGTTTTAAATCTTCATGCCCGAACAGTTTCAGCAAAAGTGCGGTATTGATCGCCACTGCCTGAGCGTGGTATTGATCGCCTTTGCCTTGCAACAGTGCGGAGATCATCTGAGCATTTTCCGCCGGTTCACCGCCACGCAGCACCTCTAACGGCTGTGGTTCAAAACCGAAATCATACGGGCTGAGGCTGTAATATTCAATCGTGCCGTCACGAATTTCCGCCACTTCGGTTTTGCCGTGCAACGCTACTTCGTCCAAGCCGGCACCGTGCACCACGAAAGAGTGTTGATGCCCGAGTGTCAGTGCGGTTTCGGCATACGGCTTCAGCAATTCAGGCGTATAAACACCGAGCAGTTGGTGATGTGGCTTAGCCGGATTGCTGAGCGGGCCCAATATATTGAAAATTGTGCGGGTTTTTAACGCATTGCGCACCGGCATCGCATATTTGAAGCCTAAATGATACTGTTGCGCAAACAGAAAACAAACCCCGATGTGATCCAATGCTTGGCGGGCGTTGTCTGCGCTCATGTTGATATTGACCCCAAGTGCAGTCAGCACATCGCTGGCACCGGTTTTGCTCGACACGCTGCGATTGCCGTGCTTGGCGATTTTGGCGCCCAGTGTTGCCGCCACAATGGCGCTGGCGGTGGAGATATTGATGGTGTTAGCGCCGTCGCCGCCGGTGCCGACGATATCGGCAAAAACATAATCCGGACGTGAAAATGGCTCGGCGGCTTGTTGCAAGGCAGCAACCGCTCCGGCAATTTCCGCAATGCTTTCACCGCGTAATTTAAGTGCAATCAGCGCTGCGGCAAGCTGTTCGTTGCTCAGTTTACCTTGCACAATCGCACTAAAAAGGGTGTGGCTTTGTTGCTGGGTTAATGTCTGGTTACTGAATAAAATCTCTAATAATGCTTGCAATTCCATGTGGACTACCTTTTTGTATTATAGTTGAAACTGGCTTCGTCACCGGTCATACCACGAAATCCCCAACAATGCGGCTCTTGCTCTTTGATGGTGATCTCAATATCGGACGGTTTGATTTTCAGCTGTTTATAAATCTCATCAAACAGCATGCGAATCAATAATTTTTTCGCCTCCACACTGCGTCCGCTCATCATATTGATTTCGATAATCGTGTAGGCATCGCTGCGGTCGGACGGGTAGTAATAGTCTTCGGCGTCCAGTGCAATAAAACGTTGCACCCGTTTATGTTCGGGGAAATCCAAGGCAAACATCATGCAGCGATGGATGACATCAGACAGCTCTTTTTTAATCGGATTCAAACGGTGTTTTAAACCATAAACAACGATCATGCTTGTGCTCCTAATAACCAGTCGATGCTTTGTGCCAGCAACTGCGAACCTTGTACGGTTAAGATGGATTCGGGGTGAAATTGGAAACTGCAAATCGGCAAAGTGCGGTGGCGCACCGCCATCACAATCTCACCGTATTGGGCATTCACATCAAACTCTGCCGGAATTTCCGTGCCCATGAGTGAGTGATAGCGGGCGACCGGCATTGGATTGGGCAGATTTTGAAACATCACTTGTTGATCGTGTTCAATCTGCGACACCTTGCCGTGCAGGATTTCGCCAGCATGTACGATTTTGCCACCAAAGGCTTCGATAATCGCCTGATGTCCCAAACAGATGCCGATCATCGGCACTTTGCCTTTCAGCTCACGAATTAAAGGCAGCAGATTACCGGCTTCGGACGGATTGCCCGGGCCGGGCGAAAGCGCAACAAGGGTATCCGGCTCGGCAAGTGCGGTTTTCAGCAGATGATGCAACTCGCTGTCATTACGGTAAATCACCACCTGATGCCCCAACACCCGGAACTGATCGACTAAGTTGTAGGTAAACGAATCAAAATTGTCAATAAATACGATTTTCGCCATAATTAAATCCTTAGATGTGGCTATTTGTCTGAATAATGGCGTTTAATACCGCTCTTGCCTTATGCCGTGTTTCGTCCGCTTCCATTTGCGGATCGGAATCCAGCACTTCGCCGCAGCCGGCTTGGACGTGGGCGATGCCGTTTTGCACGAAAGCGGAGCGGATCACGATGCAGGTGTCGAAATTGCCGTCGGAGCTGAGATAGCCGACTGCGCCGCCGTAGCTGTGGCGCTTCTGTTGTTCAAATTGGTAAATCAGCTGCATCGCTTTGATTTTGGGCGCACCGGTCAGCGTACCCATATTCATGCAGGCTTGGTAGGCGTGCAAGGCGTCCAGTTCCGGGCGCAGTTTGCCGATCACCCGTGAAACCAGGTGCATAATGTGCGAGTAGCGATCCACTTGCATCAACTCTTTCACTTGGCGGCTGCCGCTTTGACAAACTCGGGCAACGTCATTACGCGCCAAATCAACCAGCATCAAGTGCTCCGCCAACTCTTTTTTATCCAAACGCAATTCCAATTCCAAACGTGCATCCAGTTCCGGATCGATTCGCCCCTGCGCATCAAAACCGCGTGGGCGTGAACCGGCGATCGGGTAGATCTCCAGCTGACGGCTGTCTTGGCTGTATTTCAACGCACTTTCCGGTGAAGCACCGAACAGAATAAAATCATCGTCGTGCATATAGAACATATATGGACTTGGATTGGTGATTTTTAAGCGACGGTAGGTCGCCAGCGGATTTGGGCATTCAACCGAAAAACGGCGTGACGGCACGATTTGGAACACATCGCCGACATAAATATGCTGCTTTAACCGCTCGATAATCTGTTTAAATTCGGGATCTTCAATATTGACACGAACATCGGTTGGCGCAGCTTGAATAGCTAACTGATCCTGAATTTGGCACAATTGCTGTTTGATTTTTTCAGCGCTTAAAGCCAAGTGCGGTTGTTGTTCGACGCTAAAGCAGAAGGTTTGTAATGTCGCCGATTGTTGCTGGTGATCGAGCCGTAACAATTGTTCGGCTAAATAAAAACAGTAGTCTGGGCAGTTGATTTGATCGTCTTGCAGCGTGATATTGTCCATCGGGATAAATCCTGCCACCAAATCGTAGGCAAACAAACCGCCGAGATAAACCGCACTTTCAGGCTTGTTAAACAGTTGGTTAATCACACGCAAACCGTCAAATACCGTCGCCGCCTGTAATTTGTTGTCTTCGTCCAAATTAGGATCCAATTCGGCGAAAAGTGCGGTCAAACGATCGTCTTGTTCAAAATCTAAGGATTCGGCTAAACCCTGTAACGTTTTTGCAATTTGTGGTAATACTGCCTTTCCATTGGGGGTTAGCGCTCTAAATGTGACATTTTTATCCTGACAGGTGATTTTCAAAGCGCTGTTGATAAACAGCAAACTGGTCAAGCTGTTCTTGCTTTGAATCTCGGCGGATTCCAGCAGCAGCGTATTGGTTTTATTTTGGCATAGTGTAGCAAAAATGGCTGTTGGATCAGGGTGATAATCAACGGCTTGTTGGGTGATATGTATATACGGCATCGGCAATCCCATTCAGGTTTTATTTTTGTACTATTAAACTAGTACAAGGGAATTTGGTCAAGTGGTTTTTTATATTTTGGCAGAAATAGATAAATTAGCCAGTACGGTTAAGTAGAAAAAAGTGGAATAGTGTATGATAATCCTTTAATTTATTGGCAATGGGATATTTATTAATAAGGGAAAACCATGTGGTCTGAAGTTTTAATCAATTACGGGGTGTTTATCCTCGAGGTGCTTACTGTTTTATTGGTGATTGTGGCGATTTTTGCTTTTATCGTCAGTTTGCGGCAAAAAGAGCAAAGTGCGGTCGGGGAGTTGAAAATTACCGATTTGGCGAAAAAATATCAGGATAATCAGCAAAAATTAGCCGATTTTCGCTTGAACGATGAACAACTGAAACAGCAAGAAAAAGCACGCAAAAAACAGCAAAAGTTGGAGGCTAAAGCGAACAAGCAAGCGGCAAAGAGCGGTCAAGAACCTGAGCAAAAAGCGAAAGCCTGCGTGTATGTGTTGAATTTTAAAGGTGATATTCAAGCCAGCGGCACAGCGGCATTGGCGGATGAAATCAGTGCGATCTTGGCGGTGGCGAAAGCGGAGGATGAGGTGTTGTTGCGCTTGGAAAGTCCGGGCGGGGTGGTGCACGGTTATGGTTTAGCGGCATCGCAGCTGGTTCGCTTGAAACAAAAAGGTATCAAATTAACGGTTGCAGTGGACAAAGTGGCAGCCAGCGGCGGCTATATGATGGCGTGTGTGGCGGATAAAATTGTTTCCGCCCCGTTTGCGGTGATCGGGTCGGTCGGCGTAGTGGCGCAGATTCCGAATATTCACCGTTTACTGAAAAAACACGATGTGGATGTGGAAGTGATGACCGCCGGCGAATACAAACGCACCATGACAATTTTGGGTGAAAATACCGAAAAAGGACGCGAGAAATTCCAGCAGGAGTTGGAGGAAACCCATCAATTGTTCAAAGACTTTGTCGCCAGCCACCGTCAAAACTTGGATTTAGAAAAAATCGCCACCGGGGAGCATTGGTTTGGGCAGCAAGCGTTGGATTTGGGCTTGGTTGATGAAATCGCCACCAGTGATGATCTGATCTTAACGGCGTTGCAGCACAAAGACGTGTTGGAAGTGAAATTCACCCAGAAAAAATCCTTAATGCAAAAAATCGGCAAACAAGCAGAAGAGAGCAGCGATAATCTACTGCTGCGTTGGCTGCAACGCAGCAACCGCAGCTTGTATTAACTTAACTTTGCCAATAATTTATCGATGCTCTTACACAGCAAAGTGCGGTTGTGGCGGTAGATGATATCATCATCATTCAGTTTCTCTGCGACGATGGTCTTGTGCAACAGATCCTGATAGTGTGCTTCCGGATAGGTGATAATGCCGTCAACCGCACTTTTGCCATTCATTTTTTGACCGATGGTTTTTTCTATCCAGTCAATCCGTTGCGCGAGTGAGAGTGTCGCAGCCGGGCTGTGTTCTACCCCAAGATTGTCAATAAACATAATTTTGGCGGCGGTGCTTTGCAGGGCTTGTGCGATTTCAGGCAACAGTAGTGGCGGCATAATACTGGTTAGAAAGCTGCCGGGACCCAGCAGAATCAACTCGGCTTGTTGCAAAGCGCTGACAGCTTCCGGCGTGGCGCTGACTTGTGGGATCAAAAACAGCCTTTTCGGCAGTTCGGTTAACTTGTCGATATTTACTTCGCCGACAACAGTGGCACCGGAGTGTAGCTTAGCGCCTAAGTGTACTGGCGTTTCCGACATCGGAATCAGATGACAACGCACGCGCAACAAAGTGCGGATCAAATTGACCCCCTCCAATGGACGAATTTTCATGTCTTCCAACGCTTTCAACATCAAATTGCCAAGATTATGCCCTGCCAAATCGCCATTGCCGCTGAAACGGTATTCAAACAGGGCGGAGGCGGTGCTAGGCTCAGTGATAATTTGGTTAATACAATTGCGTAAATCGCCCCAAGCGATACCACCGTGTTGCAAGCGGATACGCCCGGTTGAGCCACCGTTGTCAGTGGTGGTGACAATGCCGGTCAACCGCTCTTTGAGAAAACCGAGCGAAGACATCAAACGTCCGAGACCGTGCCCGCCACCGATGGCGACCACGTGTTGTAATTGGTTGAGTTGCGTCAAATTATGCAGATGTGGGTTCATATAGTGTTTGTTTTTTATCTGATTTTGTCATTATTTCTGGGGCTTATTTGCATTATCCGCTAAATTAGCGCACTTTGAAACGTGGTCAGATCACAAATGCAGCAAATAGTCGCAATTACATCCATGCAGGGATTGCGCTTGCGGCTGGGAATGATAAAATTAAGCAAAATTTAACAACGCATATCACTCCGAGCTTGTCTCGCCTACGTTTGCAAAAATAGGGCAGCAAGCCTGTTAGTACGGTCATTTTGTACTACGCCGGATACGCTGGAAACGGTTTATCCGCTCGTGTTTAGAAAGGTGTCAGAATGCAGCAAATCCGAATACATCAAATTCCGGTTGGTTTTGTGCCATTGCAACAAAATCAGCCTCAGCAATTGGTCGATCGCTTTAAGCGCCAATATCAATATTTGCGTCTCTCCATCACCGACGTGTGTAATTTCAAGTGTAATTACTGCCTGCCGAATGGTTATCAACCGCAAAGCAACAAACCGTCGTTTCTACAGTTGAACGAAATTCGGCGTTTGATCAACGGCTTTGCGGCAATGGGCACCGAGAAGGTGCGGATCACCGGCGGCGAGCCGACGCTGCGCAAAGATTTCACCCGGATCATCGAAACGGTGCGTGCCAACGCTAAGATCAAAAAAATTGCGCTGACCACCAACGGCTACCGCATGGCGAAATCCGTGGCAGAATGGCGTGCCGCCGGGCTGGATGCGATCAATGTCAGCGTGGATAGCCTTGATCCAAAAATGTTTCATCAAATTACCGGTGAGAATCTGTTTCATCAAGTGATGGACGGGATTGATAAAGCCTTTGAGGCGGGCTATCAGCAAATTAAAGTCAATTCAGTGCTGATGAAAGGCTTGAATGATAAAGATTTTGCGGCATTTTTAGCTTGGATTAAAGATCGTCCGATCGAGATGCGTTTTATCGAATTAATGCAAACCGGGGAAATGGATCGTTTTTTTGATCGTCACCATTTGTCCGGTTCAGTGCTGATGGAACAGTTGCTGCAAAACGGCTGGCAGCTGCAAAACCGAGCGATGACGGATGGACCGGCTAAGGTGCTGAAACACCCGGATTATCAAGGGGCAATTGGTTTGATTATGCCGTATTCCAAAGATTTCTGTGCCGATTGCAACCGCCTGCGTGTCTCTGCCAAAGGGCAGTTACACCTCTGCTTATTTGGGGAAGAGGGAGTTGAACTGCGTGATCTGCTGCAACAGGATTGGCAGCAAGCCCCATTGCAGGCAAGGCTCTTTTCCGCATTGCAACAAAAACGCGAGCATCACTATCTGCATCAAGGCGACAGCGGCGTGCGACCGCACTTGGCATCAATAGGTGGTTGAGTTATCTAGGGCAGAAATGCCAAACCTATCTTAAAGAGACATTATGCAACAATTTACCCATATCAACAGCAACGGCGAAGCCAATATGGTCGATGTCGGCAACAAAGCCGAAACCGTGCGTGAAGCCCGTGCCGAAGCGCTGGTGGCCATGTCGGCGCAAACGTTACAGATGATTTTAAACGGTGATCACCATAAAGGCGATGTGTTTGCCACCGCCCGCATTGCCGGGATTCAAGCGGCAAAACGCACTTGGGAACTGATTCCGTTGTGCCACCCGTTGTTACTCACCAAAGTTGAAGTCAATCTGACCGCACTTCCTGCCACTAATCAAGTGCGGATCGAAAGCCTGTGCCGTTTAAGCGGCAAAACCGGTGTGGAAATGGAGGCGCTGACGGCAGCTTCGGTGGCGGCACTGACGATTTACGATATGTGCAAAGCGGTGCAGAAAGACATTGTGATTGAGCAAGTGCGGTTGTTGAGTAAAAGCGGCGGTAAGTCGGGCGATTTTTCGGTTGAGGGAAAAAATGATTAAAGTATTGTTCTTTGCGCAAGTGCGAGAGTTGATCAACACTGACGAGCTGCAACTGGAAGCGGAGTTTTCTACTGCTGAAGCATTGCGCCAATATTTGGCAGCCAAAGGGGATAAATGGGCGTTGGCACTGCAAAGCGACAAATTGCTGGTAGCGATCAACCAAACATTGATGCCACTGGATAGCCCGATTCAAGACGGCGATGAAATTGCCTTTTTTCCGCCAGTGACTGGGGGGTAACGGTGCAGACAGACGTGGCAACAGAAATTCGGGTTGCGGTACAAACCGCAGCATTTGATCAAAGTGCGGTTTACCAATGGTTATCTGAGCCGAAAAGCAGTGGTGCTGTGGTGCTGTTTATCGGCAAAGTGCGCGAGATGAATCTGGGTGACAGTGTAGAAAAACTTTATTTGGAACATTACCCGGCAATGACGGAAAAAGCGCTGAACGAGATTGTGGCTCAGGCTTGCCAACGCTGGGAAATGCAGCGAGTGCAGTTGATCCACCGTGTGGGAGAATTGCAAACCGGCGATGAAATCGTCTTGGTTGGCGTGAGCTGCAAGCATCGTGGCGATGCCTACCAAGCCAATGAATTTATTATGGATTACCTTAAAACCCAAGCCCCATTTTGGAAAAAAGAGTTGACCGACAATGGCGAACGCTGGATCGAAGAGCGGGCAAGCGACAAGTTGGCAGCAGAGAAGTGGTAAGGGCGCTATTTCTTACTGCCAATCCTCTTACTGCCAATCCTCATAGCTTAGTTGTTCGATTCGTTGGAATTCTTTTGTGTTGTGAGTAATCAAGATAAGTTGATTACTTATTGCCTGTGCGGCAATTAAAGTGTCATAGCTGTCGATAGGTGTGCCTTTTTGCTCTAAAGAGGCTCTAATTTGCCCTGCTATTTGGGCGTCATCGTTGCTGAAGGCAAGAACTTCAAAAGGCAATGTTTCTAATTTTGCGCGATTTTGCTGTTTGCGTTGACTTTTCTCCACACCATAATAAAGTTCATGCATAACAATACTTGATAACACAAAATCACTAGGCTGATGTGCTCTTAATTGTTGATGAAATGCAGTGTTAGTATCCAATAGGAATTTCATTATCAAA
This sequence comes from Testudinibacter sp. 'clade 2', assembly GCF_006227735.1. Taxonomy (NCBI): domain Bacteria; kingdom Pseudomonadati; phylum Pseudomonadota; class Gammaproteobacteria; order Pasteurellales; family Pasteurellaceae; genus Testudinibacter; species Testudinibacter sp. 'clade 2'. The sequence continues at coordinate 17,420 of NZ_VDHB01000014.1, read as the reverse complement.
AATCCCAGTCTCGTTCGGGTTCTAACAGGGCATTTCTATTTTCTAAAACCGCACTTTCTAAACTGGCGTCAAATTCGCCAAGCTGATCTAGCCACGACCAATCGGTTATGATAGGTTCAAGAATGACTTGGTTTCCTTTACGTTTGATACTGACTTTATCACCATGAAAACGAAACGCTTTTGGCAATCGTAGTGCCTGTGAATTACCGCTCCAAAATAATTTAGCTGTTGTCATTTGATGATTCCCCCTACAAAATATAGATACAAAAAGTATCTATTATTTTATTTGTAAGGACAATATATGAAATAACAGTAGGTCGGGCATTAATGCCCGACACTAACTTTAAAGTGCGGTTTAAGTTATATTGATCCTGCACGAGATGAAGCATAAGAGAGAACCAACGGTTTGATTACCATTTGTAAGAAACAGTCGCATTAACCAAGCGTTCGGCACCGTAATAGCAGTAAAAACTACAACCGCTCAGGTATGTTTTATTGGTTAAATTGGTTGCGTTGATCTGTAATTGCCAATTTGGAGTGAAATGATACTGTGCCATAGCGTCCCATACAGTGTAAGACGGTACTTTATAACCAGCATAATACTGATCATCGGTACTCGAACCGACATAACGAACGCCTGTGCCGACTAATAAACCGTCTAATGCACCGTCAAAGCGGTAGCTGGTCCAGAGTGAAGCTATATGTTTCGCCACCATTGGTGTAGGGATTGTTTTCACATTAGATAGATCTTGGCGTGAATGGTTATGGGTGTAAGCAGCATTGATTTTCCAGTTATTAGTCAGATTCAGATCTGCTTGAACTTCAATTCCTTTATTCCGGCGTTCACCGGCTTGCACCGAAACGTTTGAGCTGTCAGAAACCAACGAATTCTTTTCGGTTAAATCAAAGTAAGCCACGGAAATCGTACCATCGACAAAACTCGGCGCATATTTGATTCCGCCTTCGTATTGTTTTCCTTCGTATGGTTTGTAAGGGCGATTATAACCATCGACACCGGTTGTTGGACGGAAAGATTCGGAATAGCTGAAATAAGGAGCCAAGCCGTTTTCAAACAAATACATCATTCCACCGGAAACTGTGTTGTGGCTGATGTTATAAGAGTTATTAGTGCTGCTGACAAAACTGTTGCTTCTGGCTTTATCGTGACGTAATCCGATATTGAAAATCCACGCATTATCAATCCGTAATTGGTCTTGGATATACAAACCCCATTGGCTGGTTTTGATATGGTATGGGGTTGATGTGAGGTTAAAGTCTTGTCCATAGACCGGTGCAAATAGATCAATCGACGGAACATAGCCGAACCCATTATTATGACCACGAGTTTTGGCGTGTAGATAATCGGTACCTAATAACAGAGTATTTTCAATCCCATTTTCGAAAGTCCAAGTTTTGCTGATACGGTTGTCAACACTATGAGTTGTCGAAGTACCTTTGCTATAACTATAGCCACGGTAAGCGGAGCGGTTATTGTCAGAAGACCAAGCAAACACACCTAACAGATCCATGTCCAAATGGTTGAAACGGTAGTTTTGTGAGAAAATCCAGTCATTATTAAATTTATGCTGGAACTCATAACCGACGGAAAGTTGTTCGCGCTCCATATTGTCACGGCTTGGTTCGCCGAAATAGGTGCTACGGGCAATGGTTCCCAATGATGATGGGATCAACGAGCCGTAAGCAGGTAAAAAACCGTTGGTTGGGCGTCCATGTTCACGTTGATAGCTGGTTAGGATCGTCAGGCTGGTTTTATCGCTAATATCCCACGTCAGGCTGGGTGCAAAATAGTAGTGTTTCATTTTGCTATAATCTTGTGTGCCGTCTTCCTGACGGAATTGACCGACAAAACGATAGCGCAGACTGCCAGATTCATTCGCCAGTCCGCTATAATCTGCACTTACTGAACGTTGGTTATTATTTCCCAAGCCGAGATTAAATTCCCCTTGTGGGGTTGTTTTTGGGCGTTTGGTTATCAGGTTGATGGTGCCGCCGGCTTGCGAAGCTCCGTATAACAGCGAGTTTGCGCCTTTAACCACTTCAATGTCTTCCACACCGTACACTTCAGGCAGCCAAACAAAGAAACCATTTGGTGAGGTTTGGGTACCGTCTAAAGTGGTTGATGCGTCAAAACCGCGAATTTTAAACCATTCGGATTTATTATCGTTTCCAAAAGGTGCGCCTTGAATACCGGCTTGATAATTTAACGCTTGATCGACTTTTTTCGCTCCGTTATCAGAGATTTGCTGTGCAGTGACGACCGTGGCGGATTGCGGTTGATCGTAAGTAATACCACCGATTTTGGTAATAGAACCAACCACATTAATCTCTTCCAACATCTCACCCGCCTGGGTTTCGGCAAGTGCCGGGTTCAGGCTGAGCAAAAGTGCGGTTGTCAACGCAGAATAGTGAAAGGTTTTGTTTTTCATCAAGTTGTCCTCAAATGTTCATAAAAAACGCCAGGTTATACCCGACGCATAATCAATAGAAAATAACTGCCGCCGAGCAGGGTTGCCACCAGTCCGGCAGGAATTTCATACGGAAACAGTATTTGCCGACCGAGCCAGTCGGCAGTTATCATCACCGTGGCGCCGATCAGCGCAGCGGCAAGAATTTGTGTTTTTGGCTTGTGAAAGCCCAGATAGTGTGCCAAGTGCGGTGCCAGCAGCCCGATAAAACTGAGTGGCCCGACCACCAAGGTGGCACAAGCGGTGAGAACCGCACTTAATAAAATAAAGATCCAGCGGGCTTGGTGCATATTCAAGCCGAGCGCTTTTGCCACCACGGCTTGCAGGCTGAGCAGATCGAGCCAGCGACTGAAAATCAAGCTGACAGCGAGCAGTAAAAGTGCGGTCAAGCCCAAGCCGATCGCTAATCCGCTTTCGGCATAGTAGGTAGAGCCGCTGGTCCAACTCAATAACTGTTGAATGCGGAAGTCACCGCTGGCAAGCAAGATGCGCTGTATCGCATCAAACAGGGCGGCAAGGCTGATCCCGGTCAGCAAAATCCGTTCCGGCAACATGCCGCTGCGCCCGTTGATCAACATCACAATCAACAACACCAACAATGCGCCACAGATGCCGGCGATCCACAGGTTCTGCTGGGTCAGTTGACTGAAACCAAAAATGACCAGCAACACCCCGAAACTGACGCCGGAGGTGATCCCTAACAGTTCTGGGCTTGCCATTGGGTTGAAACTCAGGCGTTGCAATAATACACCGGCGAGCGACAACATTATTCCGGCGGCGAGGGCATACAACAGGCGTGGATAACGAAGTTCCAGCACGGTGTCGCTCAATGCACTGAACGTCCAGCCGTCGGCACTGTTGCCGAGCAACAGGGCGAAAAGTGCGGTTAAAATAAACAATAGGCTTAACACTAACCCAGTGCGGTGCGTCACCATTTTATTGATGCTCAGGAAATCAGCAGAAGATTGCAGCCGTCCGCTGTGCGGCAGGTTTTTAAACATCAGCCATAAGAGTAATGGCGTGCCCAATACGGCGGTGACTGCACCGGTCGGGAGTTGAATTTGGTGATATTGACTGATGAGCTGTAATCCTAAATCGGTAATCAGCAATAAAACAGCGGATAAATAGGCACTTTGCAACAACTGTCCTCTGAACGTGCGAATTCCCAGTTGGCGGCTGATGGTGGTGGCGGCTAAACCGATAAAACCCAGCATACCGACACGGCTGATTACTATTGCCACCAAATAAGCAGAAAGCAGCAAGCCGGCAAAACGAATCCACTGCACCGGTACGCCGAGACTTTTGGCATTACTGTCATTTAAGGCAAGAATGGCAAGTGGGCGCTGTAGCATGGCTAATATTACTAGCGCCGGAATTAATAGCCAAAACAGTTGAATGCTGTCGAGCCAGCTCTCTTGCAGCAGTGAGCCTGCGCCCCAGATCATCAAGCCGCGCGATTCTTCCGGATAGAACAGCATTAAGGTGGCAGAGAGCGAGCCTAAATATAGATTCACTACTAAACCGGCGAGGATCATAATCAGTGGCGATAAATTTTTGCGCCATGCCAATAAAAAAACCAGAGCCAGTGCCGCCAGTGCACCTAAAAAGGCGATAAGTGTGCTGCCGAAATGCAGAATCGACGGAAAGAACAGGGTGCAACTAAACAGTAGGTATTGAGCACCACTGCTGACCGCCAAGGTGTTGTCGGAGGCAAGCGGATTATTGACGACCTGCTGCAACAACAGGCTTGCCAAGCCAAGTGCGGTGCCGGCTAACAGTGCGATCGCGATCCGTGGCAGGGTATAATTTTGTACCAATAGCAGCTCGAGCGATGAGCTATTGGGTTGTAACAATTCTGCCCATGATCCTATCTGTGGCAGTTGCAGCTTTAATAGCCAGCCGCCGAGCAAAATAGTGAGCAATAGTAATGTGATATTCAGCAGCAGCGGACGGCTTACCATGGCTCACCTCCCTGTTGCAAAGCGTCGGCTAATGCCAGTGCGAAACGCTGTGCTGACGGCAGTGCGCCGAAGGTCCAAATGGCAGGCAATACGAGCGGATCTTTCGATAGTGGCAGATGCTGCCAAAGGGTGTTGTGTTCAAGTGCGGTCGGCACATTCAGCGGATAGGGCTTAATCACGATTAAGCGTGGATTGTCTTTAAATTCCGCTAGCTGGTTGATGCCGATATTGGTTGAGCCCCACAGCGTAACCGGCGCTGTCCAAGCATTACGAAACCCCATTTGCCGAATTGCGGCACCAAATAGGCTGTTTTCGCCATATACCCGCAAATGGCGGCTGTCAATAAACTGTACCAATAGCAAAGTGCGGTTTTGGTAAGGCGTCAATTGGGTTTTGAGTTGTACAAAAAGTTGTTCCGTCTGCTGAATCAAGCTTTCTGCACGCTGTGGCTTAGCGATCAATTGCGCCAATTCACGGGTGGCAGCCAGCTGATTTTGCCAAATTTCCCCTTCACGGTAGAAATTGACTTCGTTCACTGGCTGAGACTGGCCAGCATGTTGCCGGGCATAATGTTGCAAAATCGGTGTTAAGTTGCTGAACATCGCACTATTGATAAACCGATCCGGTTGTAATTTGGCTAACAGTTCTTGATTGGGTTGCAATCGTGTGCCTAAATCCAGCGTATGTTGCGGTAGCTCCGGCACCGAAACCCAAGTGCGGTAGCTCTCAGCATCGCCGACAGCGATTGGCGGCTGTCCGAGTGCCAATAATGTTTCTGCCACGGTCCAGTCGAGGGTTGCAACTCTCAAATCAGGCGAGTTAACTTGGGCAAAAGTGCGGTAACTGAACAACATCAGCAGCGCAAGTGACAGGAGCAGCAGGGCGGATTTTTTCATTTCAGTCTCCGCTTAGAAAAAGGCGACCGGCACAGCAGAAACCGGATGGCGAATGACGTTTAAGCCGATGCCGTAGATCGCCTGCAAATTAGCCTGAGTCATCACGGTTTGTGGTGCACCTTGCATTAGCAGTTTGCCACTGTGCAGGGCAATGAGGTGGTCACAAAAGCGTGCTGCAAGATTGACATCATGAATCACAATCACCACTCCGATATTCAATTGGCGTGCGAGTTGTTGAATAAGCTGCATCACTTCCACCTGATGGGCAATATCCAGTGCGGCGAGTGGTTCGTCTAACAGCAGAAAGCGACTTTGTTGCGCCAATAACATAGCCAACCAAATGCGGGAACGTTCCCCACCCGAAAGGGTTTCCACCAATTGATCGGCAAAAGCTTCAGTGTGGGTCAGTTTTAAGGCGTTTTCAACCGCATCGTGATCTTTCTGTTTATTGCGTCCGAATAAGCCGTTCCAAGCATAGCGCCCCATTTGAATCAGTTCTCGTGCGGTTAAATTGGCAGCAGCAGGCAGATGTTGTGGCAGATAGGCTACTTCTCGCGCAAATTCACGACTTCCCCAGCGGCTGATTTCACGATTTTGCAAAAGCAGTTTCCCGCTACTACAGGCCTGTTGATTGGCGAGCAGTTTAATTAAAGTTGATTTGCCGGAGCCATTATGGCCGATCAAGCCATAAACCTTGCCGATTTCAAAGGTTAAATCCGTCGGTTGCAATAAAGTGCGGTAACCGCGCTTTTGGCTTGGCGTATCAATGCTTGGAATACAATAAGCGACTTGCTCCAGTTTAAACACGATCTTTTTCCATCACGAAGGTCAGAGTCGCAATTCTAATTGAAAACAATTCTTTTTTCAATGTATGATTGACAAAATTTTTACGCTTTTTGAAGTGAAGGAGATTGTGATGGATTATAAAATTGGTCCGATGGTGGCGACAATGTTTTGCCAAATACGGCGTAACACAGACCATTGTCCAACCTGTTGTTGGGTGATGGCAATAGACTGGGCGATATAATCTTGCTGACGTTGGTAAATGGCTGCGGTGAGTTCGTTATCTTGCAGAAGAATATTATTTTCATAATTTAAATTAAAGCTGCGCAGATCCAAATTGGTAGAGCCGATATAACTGACTTTGCCGTCAATGGTGAGTGTTTTGGCGTGCAGTAACCCGTTTTTGAATTCATAAATCGCTACACCTGCTTGCAGCAAGCGGTAGTAGTGGCTGCGACTGGCAGCCGAAACCACCCAAGAGTCGTTACGTTGCGGAAAAATTAAACTGACTTTTACGCCTCGCCAAGCAGCGGCACAAATGGCTTCAATGGTGGTGTGATCCGGCACAAAATATGGCGTTGACAAAGCGATCTCATGTTGAGCACTGTGAAATAGAGTGACGAATAATTGTGGGCAGGAGTCTTTACGTTCGGTCGGGCCATCGCCGACCACTTGCGCCGCAAAGCCTGATGTGTTCGTTGAAATTTGCTCAACTATACTGTCTTTATCGCTTATGCTGTCTTTACTGCTTGGTAGCTCGTCAAGTGCGGTTTTGCCGGTCGCCACGAGCCAGTCGCTGGTAAATAAAAGCTGCATTTGTCTTACTACTGCACCTTCAAAACGCAGCAAAATATCGACCCAAGGCGCAAAACGGGCTTTGACTCGAAATTCCGGATCAGCACAGTTTTGGCTGCCGCAATAGACTATTTTATTATCAATTAAGGTGATTTTGCGGTGGTTACGCAAATCTAAACGACCGGTGATGATGGTTTTAAGCGGGTGATCAATCGGAAAAGCGATTGCCAGTTGCACGCCGGCAGCTTGCATTTGTTGCCAATAGCTGGAGCGAACAAATTGCCGTGATCCCAAACCATCAACCATCACTCGGCAGGTTACGCCACGCTTTGCAGCACGAATCAAGGCATTGGCAAGATGGATACCGGTGTGATCTGCCAACCAGATGTAATATAAAATATCAATATTGTGTTGTGCCTGTTCGACATCGTTGAGCAGCCGTGCTCTGGCTTGGTCAGCATCGGGCATCAGTTCGGCACGGTTGTCGGGCAGCGTATGGAAACCGTTAATTGAGGCGGCATACGCGAAAGCCGCCCGATAAGGCAGATCAATTTGAGATTCATTTTGTTGTTTTGTGCTGATGAGTTGCGGAAAATTAAGCCGCATTTCGGCAAAAATTGCATGGTATTTTTTGCTGATGGCTTGACCGATATTGTTTTCCCCAAACAGCCAATATAGTCCTGCGCCGAAATAAGGAAAAATAATCAAAATGACAAACCACGCCAAACGACTTGTTGCTTCCAGATCATCGCGCAGCAAGATTCGGATTGAAAAGACAACAACTAGACAGATATGCAGGGTCAATAACAACATAGCGGCTCCAAAATTAGATGATGGCACAACCAGATAAAGATTGAAAAAGGCGAAATCCTCGATTTTATTGTTGAAGCTGAAAGGTTAAACTACCGCCAAGTGCATGCGCATAACGTGAAAGTGTAGTCAAGGTTGGTGAAACGATGCCTCGTTCTAACCGACTAATATTCTTGACATTAATACCTGATTTTTCAGCAATATCGGACTGAGTCAGTCTCAATTCAAGCCGTGCGGCTTTCAGCATTGCAACTAATTTACGCCGCTCTTCAAGTGCATCATATTCAGCCGCAAATTCAGGATCTTTCATCAATGTTTTTTTTATATCGGCAAGCGATACTAATTCAAGTTCAGGATCTTTGATCATTTTTCAGCTCCTTTTGTAATTTATCCATTCTGTTGTAGGCTAATTCAAGAGTCTTCTTCGGGGTTTTTTGGGTTTTCTTCTGCATAATATGCACAATATACGCATTCTTGCCTTTAGTAAAAAAGAAAAAACTGCGTGAAATTCCCTCTTTTGAAGTAGCTCGAAGCTCCTTTAAGCCATTACCGAGGTTTCTTACCACGGGTTCTCGTAATTCATTGCCACTGCGTTCAAGAGCCTCAATGAGTTGAAATGTTGCCACTTGTAACAATTTAGGTAACTCTGTTAGTTCTTTTTGTGCTTGTCGGGTAAGCAGTACCGTAAACATAGTACCTCATAAGTAGTCGTTTATGATGATAATATCTAAAACATAAAAAGTAGTCAAATATGATAACAAAAAAGCAGATTACATGACTGTAATCTGCTTATGTTTGTCAGGCCACTATTTTTTATAGCACTTTAACAATACTTTCACACAGATACTGAATATTGTCTTCGGTGATGCCGGCGATGTTGATGCGGCCGGAGCGCACGGCGTAAATAGCGAATTCGTCTTTCAGGCGATCTACTTGTTCCGGGCTGAGGCCGCTGAAGGAGAACATGCCGTTTTGTTCGATGATGAATGAAAAATCTTGCTCGGCACCGTATTCTTTCAATAACTCGACAAATTTTTGGCGCATGGTTTTAATGCGTTGGCGCATTTCTGCCAGTTCGGCAATCCAGTCGGCTTTCAGTTCTGCATCGCCCAAGACCAGAGCTACCGCACTTGCGCCATGTGAAGACGGGTTGGAATACAGAGTGCGGATAACCGATTTCACTTGGCTGAATGCAGTTTCGGCAGTGGCTTGATCGGCAGCTACCAGCGTAAATGCACCGACCCGTTCATTGTATAAACCGAAGTTTTTCGAGAACGAGCTGGCGACCAGTAACTCTTTATGATTAGCGGCAAAGGCACGCAAGCCTTGTGCATCTTCGTCCAAACCGTTGGCTAAACCTTGATAGGCGAAGTCAAACAGCGGCAACCAACCGTTTTTCAGCGACATTTCGGCTAATTGTTGCCATTGTGTCGGAGTCGGGTCGATCCCGGTCGGGTTGTGGCAGCAGCCGTGCAGCAAGACCACATCGCCTTCGCCGGCGTTGCTGAGATCGGCGATCATGTTGTCCCAATCTAAAGCATGGGTCTCTTCATTATAGTAACGGTAGTTGCGGATGGTGATGCCGACGGCGTTGAAGATCGCATTGTGGTTTGGCCAAGTCGGGGCGCTGATCCACACGTTTTGCGCATTGGTTTGGCGTTTGATAAATTCGGCTGCGACACGCAATGCGCCGGTTCCGCCCAGACTTTGTGCGGTTTTGGCGCGTTTGCTATTGACGATTTCACTGTTTTCGCCGAATAACAAAGCTTGGGTGAATTGGTTATAGGCGGCAACACCGTCAATCGTCAGGTAATTTTTGCTGTTTTCCGTTTCCAACAGGCGTTTTTCTGCTGTTTTCACCGCTTTGACAATAGGTGTTAAGCCGTTGGCATCTTTGTACACGCCTATACCCAAGTTGATTTTGTTGCTGCGGGTTTCGGATTTAAACGCTTCGCCTAAACCTAAAATCGGATCCGCCGGTGCGGCTTGGATTTTTTCAAACATAGTGAGTTCCTTTGATGTTGTGAATGTTATTATAAAATGAAGTCTTTATTTATACTGATTTTCAACGCAGATAACAATCTTAAAAAGCAAAAATCAGCTTAATTTCCCTATTGCCCATGCCAAGCCGGAATGGTAATCCTCAGGCAGTAAATCTGCCAATCGGCGTAGATTTTCAATCAGCACGTTTTTATCCGGATGCGAGAGGTTGATATGCCCGACTTTGCGCCCTGAGCGCACTTCTTTGCCGTACCAATGCAGTTGGCTAAACGGCAGGTTCAACCATTGCGGGTGATGTTCCGTGCCAATTAAATTCACCATCACGCTCGGCATAAAAATCTCCAACTGCGGTGTCGGCAGGTTGAGCAACGCACGCAGATGTAATTCAAATTGGCTAACTGAACAACCAAGCTGTGTCCAGTGCCCGCTGTTGTGCACCCGTGGCGCCAGTTCGTTAATCAGCAATTTATCACCGATCACAAAACACTCCATCGCCATCACGCCGATATAGTCCAGTTTGTGCATGATAGCGCTGAGCATGGCTTCGGCTTGTGCCTGCAAAGTGCGGTCTGCACCTAACTGCACGCTGTAACGTAAAATACCGTTTTGTTGCAGATTGTGGGTGACGGGGTAGAATCGGGTTGCGCCGTCGGCAAAGCGCGCACCGACCAAAGAGATTTCATAGTCGAACGGAATAAAGGCTTCGGCGATCACCTCGCCGAACAGATCATCAGTGATCAGATCACGGTTATCCGCTGTAACAATCCATTGCCCGCGCCCGTCATAGCCACCGGTGCGGCGTTTGACGACGACTTTTTTAGCGACTTGCTGAAATATTTGCGCCCATTGCGTGTCAGAATCCAATTGTTGCCATGGCGAAGTCGGCAGGTTTAATTCGTCCAACAGCGATTTTTGTGAATAGCGATCCGCCAATAAGCCGAATACATTGCGATTAATAAAGTTTGGATGGGAAGCCAGTGCGGTGGTGAGCGGTGTGCTTTGCCAGCGCTCGATTTCAGCGGTGATGATTGCGTCAGGTTCAATTTCAAACAGCGGAGCGGTAAAGTCTAACGGCTGCACCCTAATATCCAACGGGGCGCCGGCATACCGCAACATGCGTCCCAATTGTCCGTTGCCTAACACATAAACTGGGGGATAAATGGCACTTTTTTGCATGGCGCTTTCCTTATAGCAAACGGGGATCGGGATTGTCTAATACCGCTTGGGTCTGTTGCGCACGAAATTGTTGTAAGCGTTGTGCCAGTGCGGTATCGTGATTGGCTAAAATCTGCGCCGCTAATAAACCGGCATTGGCAGCGCCTGCGGCGCCGATCGCCAAGGTGCCGACCGGAATACCTTTCGGCATTTGCACGATGGAATATAAGCTGTCGATTCCGCTCAATACCGCACTTTTCACCGGCACACCCAACACCGGTACAAGGGTTTTGGCAGCGATCATACCCGGCAGATGTGCAGCACCGCCGGCACCGGCAATAATCACCTGATAACCGTTGCTTGACGCTTGTTCGGCAAAACTGAACAATTTATCTGGCGTGCGGTGGGCAGAGACGATTTCCACATGGTAAGGCACTTGCAGTTGATCCAATACATTGGCGGCTTCGATCATGGTTGACCAATCACTTTGCGACCCCATTACGATGGCGATTTTGGCAGACATAAAGCTGATAATTTCCTCTGTTTGGCATTTGAAAAGTGCGGTAAGAATAGCATGATTTCAATAGAAATTAAGCCTTGTACGGCATGTTGATAAAATATTTTATCTTTTTTAATCGGATAACGGGGATTCGATTGCAACTTGACGGAGAAAATTCTATTCTTACGGGCTAAAACACGCATAATAAATACTACGGAGCAGACGATGTCAGCAAAAGCAAAATACAGAAAAGATTACAAAAAACCGGATTATACCGTCACTGATATTTTTCTTGATTTTCAATTGGATCCCCAACATACCCGCGTTGTCAGCAAATCACAAATTGCGCGTTTGAACCCTGAGGCTCAGCAGCTGCGGTTGGACGGACACAGTTTTCAGTTTGCTTCGATCAAATTAAACGGACAGCCGTTTACGGCTTACCAGCAAGATGCGGAATCGCTGCAATTGGATCTTAGCGGCTTAAATCTCGATCATTTTGAGCTGGAAATTGAAACGCTTTTAAAACCGGCGGAAAATACCTCGTTGCAAGGTTTATATCAATCCGGTGATGGTTTTTGCACTCAGTGCGAAGCGGAGGGCTTTCGTCAAATCACCTATATGTTGGATCGCCCCGATGTGTTGGCACGCTATACCACGCGGATTACTGCCGATAAAACCCAATATCCGTTTTTATTGTCCAACGGCAACCGCATCGCCACCGGCGATATGCTTGACGGGCGTCATTGGGTTGAATGGCAAGATCCATTTCCGAAACCTAGCTATCTGTTTGCCTTGGTTGCGGGGGATTTTGCTCTGCTGCAAGACCGTTTTATCACCAAAAGTGGTCGCGAAGTGGCATTGGAGCTGTATGTGGATAAAGGCAATCTGAACCGCGCCGATTGGGCGATGCAGAGCCTGAAAAAATCAATGAAATGGGACGAAGAGCGGTTTGATCTGGAATACGATTTAGATATTTATATGATCGTCGCGGTTGATTTCTTCAATATGGGTGCAATGGAAAACAAGGGCTTGAACGTGTTCAATTCCAAGTTTGTGTTGGCAAATCCGGCAACGGCGACGGATGAAGACTATCATAATGTGGAAGCGGTGATCGCTCATGAATATTTTCACAATTGGACCGGCAACCGTGTGACTTGCCGTGACTGGTTCCAACTTAGCTTAAAAGAAGGCTTGACCGTGTTCCGCGATCAAGAATTCTCCTCTGATACGGGTTCAAGAGCGGTGCAACGGATCAACAACGTTAAAATTCTACGCACGGTACAATTTGCTGAAGATGCCGGCCCGATGGCGCACCCGATTCGTCCGGAAAAGGTGATTGAAATGAATAATTTCTATACCGTCACCGTGTATGAAAAAGGTTCGGAAGTGATCCGCATGCTGCATACATTGTTGGGCGAAGAGCGGTTTCAGCAAGGCATGAAATTGTATATTGCCGAAAATGACGGCAAAGCGGCAACTTGTGAAAATTTTGTGTCGGCTATGGAACGGGCATCCGGTGTGGATTTGACGCTGTTCCGCCGTTGGTACAGCCAATCCGGTACGCCGGAACTGACGATCAGCGACGAGTATGACGAGCGTAACCATATTTATCGTCTGCATGTGTCGCAACTGACAGCCCCAACCCACGATCAATTGGATAAAATTAATCTGCATATTCCGTTGAAAATCGAGTTGTATGATCCGCAAGGCAAACAACAGGAGTTGCAAAGCGAAAATGGCTTGGTCAGCAATGTGTTGGATATAATGCAAAATCATCAAATCTTTGAATTTCATCATATTTATGCAAGACCTACTCCAGCGTTGTTGTGCGATTTCTCTGCACCGGTAAAACTGGATTATGCTTACACTGATCAACAATTGCTGCTTTTATTGCGCCATGCTAAAAATGATTTTATCCGTTGGGATGCCGCCCAAATGCTGCTGTCGAATGAGTTGCGGCAAAATCTGCAACGCCAACAAAACGGCGAACAGATGCAAGTCAGCCCATTATTATTGGATACTTTCCATTCCATTCTGGAGCAATATCAACAAGATGTGGAATTGACTGCACTGATGTTGACCTTGCCGAAAGAGACAGAGTTTGCCGAGCAGTTTAAAGTGATCGACCCGAGCGGTATCCATCAGGTGCGTAAATTCTTGCAGAAAAGCATTGCCGAACATTTGAAAGCACTGTCGCTGAAAATTTATCATCGGATCGATCTGCCTGAATACCGCATTGAACGGCAGGACATTGCTTTACGCAGCCTGCGCAATGTCTGTTTGAGCTATCTGGCGGTGACGGAATTCGGCAATGCGTTGGTGAATACGCATTATCTGCACGCTAACAATATGACCGACACGCTTGCCGCACTGGCGGCAGCGAGCAGTGCCGCCTTGCCGTGTCGCGATAATTTATTGACGGATTTTGAACACAAATGGGCGCATGACGGATTAGTGATGGATAAATGGTTTGCGTTGCAGGCAACCCGTCCGGACGAAGATGTGTTGCAACAAGTGACGAAGCTGATGGATCATCCAAGTTTTAATTTTAATAATCCGAACCGCCTACGTGCGCTGGTCGGCAGTTTTGCCAACCAAAACCCGAATGCTTTCCATGCGATTGATGGCTCAGGCTACCGCTTTTTGGTCGAAGTGCTGATTAAGTTAAACCGCAGCAATCCGCAAATTGCTTCGCGTTTAATTGAGCCACTGATTCGATTAGGACGCTACGATGCACAACGTCAAACCCTGATGAAACGCGGCTTGGAACGGTTGGCGAAAATCGAAAACTTATCGAAAGATCTGTTTGAAAAAATTGAAAAGGCGTTGGACTAGATTGGTATTCACCGTGATTTATGGTGTCAAAATGGCATCGGTAACTATTTCATAAAATTATTGAAGAAGCAGAAGATTATGTATTCACTCATCAAAAAAGGCTTGTTTTCACTGGATGCCGAGCAGGCACATAATGTTACCTTGAAAACACTGGGCATGATCGGTAAAACTCCGGCAAAATACTTGCTACAGACCGCACTTCGATGTCCGCAAGGTACGCCGAAAACCTGCATGGGGATCCGCTTTAAAAACCCGATTGGTTTAGCTGCCGGTGCGGATAAAAATGGTGATGCAATTGACGGTTTCGCTGCACTGGGTTTCGGTTTTATCGAAGTGGGCACCGTGACACCGTTGGCGCAAGACGGCAATCCGAAACCGCGTCAGTTTCGTTTATTAGAGGCTGAAGGGATTATCAACCGTAACGGTTTTAATAATCGTGGCGTGGATTATCTGGTTGAGAATGTCAAAAAAGCGAACTATGACGGCGTGATCGGGATCAATATCGGCAAAAACAGCACCACTTCGGTCGAAAACGGCAAAGGCGATTATATTTATTGCCTGAACAAAGTGTATAACCATGCCGGCTATATTACGATCAATATCTCATCACCGAATTCGCCGGGGTTGCGTCAGTTACAATATGGCGAAGCACTGGACGATTTGCTGCAAGGTATTAAACTGCGGCAAAAAGAATTAGCGGATTATTATAATAAATATGTGCCGATTGTGGTCAAAATTGCGCCGGATCAAACCGAAGCCGAACTGGTGCAGATCGCTGACACGTTGCGTCGGCATAAAATGGACGGTGTAATTGCCACCAACACCACGCTTTCGCGTGATAGTGTGCAGGGCATAGCCAACGCTGAGCAACAGGGTGGTTTAAGCGGTAAACCGTTGCAACAGCTCAGCACCCAAATCATCACTCGCTTACACCAAGAACTAAAAGGTGAAGTTCCAATTATCGGTAGTGGCGGCATTGATTCCGTGGCAAGCGCAGAGCAAAAAATCACTGCCGGTGCGGAATTGTTGCAACTGTATTCCGGTTTGATCTATCACGGACCGCACTTGGTCAAATCGTTGGTGGAAGGGATTAAGTAGAGTCATTAAAAGGTGAAAAAATTGGGTTCGTATTGTGCTGCGAACCCAATTTTGTTTATGCGTTAAACCTTTTTCGCCAACATCGTGACGAACTTCAATTTAATCCGATTGCCGTCGGCGTCGGTTTTGTGCAGTTCGCCCGGGGCTTCGGTGTATTTAAGTAGTTCCCAATCGTGGTAATAATTTTTCAGTTCATTTTCGGCAAAGGTGAAAGAGAACGGCATTGGACAGGGCATATCCTCGGTAGACATTGCGGCAACAATCAGGTTGTAACCGCCCGGATTGGTGTGTTGCTGCATATTGGCGATAATTGCCGGAATGCGCTCCCGTTGCAGGAACATCAGCACCACGGTAGAGAGAATAAAATCGTAATTGTCTTGAATTGCCGCTTGGTTAATGTCGTAAAGTGCGGTTTTGATCTTGTCAGATTTTTCTTTTTCGATAAGCGAATCCAAAAATGCAATGCTGTTTGGGTTGTGATCCCAAGCGTCCACCTCAAAGCCTTGCACCCCTAAGAACAGTGAATTCCGCCCTTGTCCGCAGCCTAAATCCAGCGTTTTGCACGGCGCAATCTGCTTGGCAGCATTGATCACTTCGGAGTGGGTTTGGGTCATATTGTATTTTTTGGCAGCGTAATCCTGCGGCAGGCAATAAAACTCCAGATAGCATTGCAAGTCATCGGAAAGTGGCGCAACCCGATGCCACTGCTGCGGCTCGACAAACGGTGCTTGATTTTCGACATCAAATACATGGGTCGCCGTCACATTGCCGGCTTCGTCCAGTTCAACATATTGCAATGATCCGGCAAGAATTGTCACTTTTGCCCAAGTGCCGACTTTGGTATTGTGCATTTCTCGGAACATTTGCGGCAGGGTATCTGTGGTCCAAACCGGCATTTTTTTGTAAGCGATAAGTTGTGTGTGCATAAATTGCGTTCCTTAAGATATATTTAAAATGTTGTTTAAATGAATTCTAAAGAAAAATTGCACGACTGGCAATTATTTCCGACAGATTTAGTCAAGTTTAACGCTATGCTGTTCATCAATTTAGCATAATGTTAGAATTCATCGATTTATTTATCCAACACACATTTATTCTACAAAAGGAGTTTTTATGGCAGCAGAAACCACAACGGTTGATCTTCAGGCACAAACCGTGGAGGTGCTGAAGCAGATTCAGCAATTGGATTTTAATACCGTGTTAAATCAATGGATTATCCCCTACGGCACCAAAATTTTATTGGCAATTGCAATTTATTTTATCGGTAAATCGGTGGCGCGCTTTTTGAGTGGTTTGCTGGGCAAAGCAGTACTGCGCTCCAGTAAAGACGAGATGTTGCAGGGATTTGTCAGCTCGATCAGCTATTTTCTGTTTTTGTTGATCGTAGTGATTGCAGCATTGTCGCAGCTGGGCATTAACACTAGTTCTTTAGTGGCGTTGATCGGGGCGGCAGGCTTGGCTATTGGTTTAGCGTTGCAAAACTCGTTGCAAAATTTCGCTGCCGGGGTGATGATTTTGGTGTTTAAACCGTTTCGTAAAGGTGATTATATTGAAGCCGGCGGTGTTGCCGGTGTGGTGAATCAAATCGGTTTATTGGTGGTGGAACTGAGAACCGGCGATAACAAAACAGTGCTGGTGCCGAACGGCAAAGTGTTTGGTGACAGCATCACCAACTATTCAACCAACGAAACCCGCCGAGTTGATTTTATCTTCGATATTGATTACAGCAGCGATATCACCGCCGCAAAACAGATTATTGCCGATTGTTTGGCACAGGAATCGCGGATATTGCAAAATCCGGAACCGACGATTGTGGTTGGATCCTTGGCGTCCAACAGTGTGCAGTTGTTTGTGCGTCCATGGGCAAGAACCGCCGATTATTGGGGCGTCTATTTTGCGATTACCGAAAAAGTGAAGTTGGAGTTCGATAGAGCGGGTATTGCGATTCCGTTTAACCAGCTAAACGTACATCTGGATCAGGATTTAGTAGTCGGGATTGAGAAAAAAATCAATTAATTATAGCAACAAAAAATCAAGTGCGGTGTTGAACCGCACTTTGCATTTTTCCCTTATTGATTAAGCGCTTATACCGCACTTCGCA
>NZ_VDHB01000139.1:0-8633 GCF_006227735.1 Testudinibacter sp. 'clade 2' | reverse complement strand
TGCAAAGTGCGGTTCGGGCCGATATATAATCGGCCCCTACTTTTACAATATTAATCGTGTATTTTAACCTTTGTCAGCAGTCTAAGGCACTTTTGTGCCTTTTTTATTTTAAGGTCAATCGGATCTAGAACGTGAGGAAGAAGCGATGTTGCAATATTTTGTTAAAGAAAACAAACACTCTATTTTTGAAAATAATTGTTTACCGCAACTGCTTTATTTATGTAATACCGAAACGATGAAAGACTATTTCCCTCGACTATTACATAAGCATAATGATCGTTTGGAAATTGTGTTTATTGTAAAAGGCAAAGGAAATCATTTAATCGGCAATGAAAAATATCAAACCCAAGCCGGCGATATCTTAATTTTTAACCAAGATGTATTGCATGACGAAGTAGCGGAAATCGGTAGCGATATGACCGTATATTGCTGCGGAATTAATAATTTAAAAATAAAAGGTAAGAAAATAAACCATTTGCTCGAGCTGGATTATCCGGCGGTGCTGCCTGCGGGCGACTATGCGGAGGATATCAATGCCATTTTAGGTATTATGGACTCACAAATTAAACAAAATCCCAATACGGCGACTGAAACTTGCCGTTATTTGCTCGCGTCACTGATCACCATTATTTCAAACATTCCCCGTCGCAATATACAGGCCAATAAAAATAATGAATTGATGTTGGTTCATCAGGTTAAACGCTATATTGACAGCCATTATTGGGAGAATATTTCATTATCTTCGATTGCCCGACAATTTAATGTCAGCCCTTATTATCTTTCCCATTTATTTAAACAGGGCAGCGGTTTTTCACTGATTCAATATATGCTGCGGCGTAGAATAGGCGAAGCGCAATCGTTATTGATCAATACCGGTTATAGCATAACCCAAATTGCCACGTTGGTCGGCTATGACAATATCAATTATTTCAGCACTATTTTTACCAAAATGACAGGAATTTCACCTACCGCCTACCGCACTTACTGGATTGGACGGAAAAAATAGCCTTATTTCGGCGCCTGCGCAAGATAATGAAGATGACATCACTAAAACGTGATGTTCTTAACATAATATTAACGTTTTGCAGCTATGAAAAAACAAGATGTTAAACTTTCCCGACTAAAATAGCCGATATACTTCACTCGCAACTTAGCCAAAAGGAGTGAAGTATGAGTATAAAAATTTGCACCGCCCCTTGTTGTTGGGGAGTGGATGATCCCAAAAATCCTTACCTACCGCACTGGACTCAGGTATTACACGAAGCCTCTCGAGCCGGTTATAAAGGCATTGAGCTAGGGCCTTACGGCTATTTGCCGATTGATGTTCAACAAGTGTCCGATGAACTCGCCAAAAATGATCTGTTTATTGTTGCCGGCACTATTTTCGATGATCTGGTTTCAATTGAAAATCAAGCCGCTTTGGAGCAACAAGCGCATAACATTTGCCAATTAATAACCAAGCTGCCGCAAGTGGCACCTGAGCAGGATCAAAAATTTGCTACCCCCTATTTAGTGCTTATCGACTGGGGACATGATGAACGCGATTATGCTGCCGGTCACCCCGATACCGCCCCGCGCTTATCGCAGATACAGTGGCAACAGATGATATCCCATATCAAAAATCTGGCCGCTATTGCGCAAAGCTATGGCATAAGAGCGGTTATCCACCCCCATGCCGGCGGATATATTGAGTTTGCAGATGAAATCGACAAGGTGGTGCGCGATATTCCTTACGATTTAGCTGGATTATGTTTAGACACCGGTCATCTTTACTATTCGAAAATAGAGCCGCTGGCGGCATTAAAAAAATATTGGCCGTTTGTTGATTACCTACACTTCAAAGATATTGATTTGTCCGTCTATCAAAAGGTGATGAATGAAAAAATCCGTTTCTTTGAAGCCTGTGCAAAAGGTGTGATGTGCCGAATCGGGGAAGGCACGCTTGCTTATCCAGAGATCTATCGTCTTTTAAAAGCGCTGAATTATCAAGGTTATATCACGGTAGAACAAGAGCGGGATCCGCGAAATTCAGGTTCGAGTTTGGACGATGTCAAAATCAGCCGCGATTATTTGAAACGTATTGGATTTTAAAGGAGCAAAAAATGATTTACGGAGAAAAACGTGTAGCAAAACCTATCCGCTGGGCAATGGTCGGCGGTGGTCATGGCAGCCAAATCGGTTATATACACCGTTCGGCGGCATTACGGGATTTTTGTTTTGAATTAGTAGCCGGCGCTTTCGATCTCGATTTCTCAAGAGGAAAGGCATTCGGACAGCAACTGCACGTTGCTGCAGATCGCTGCTATCCCGATTACCAAACGATGTTTAACCAAGAAGCGCAGCGGACGGACGGCATAGAAGCCGTCTCGATCGCCACTCCTAACGGCACGCATTATGACATCTGCAAAGCAGCATTATTAGCCAACTTGCATGTTATTTGTGAAAAACCACTTTGCTTCACGGTTAAACAAGCGGAAGAACTGGCAGAGCTTGCTGCAAAGCAGCAAAAAATCGTCGGTATCACTTATGGTTATGCCGGTCATCAAGTGATTGAGGAGGGACGCCGTCTTATCGCCGATGGTGTTTTGGGCGATATTCGGATTGTAAAAATGGAATTCGCGCACGGATTTCATAATGTCGCCGTTGAAAAAGATACCGAAAGTACAAAGTGGCGAGTTGATCCGAAAATGGCAGGTCCGAGTTATGTGCTGGGCGATCTGGGAACGCACCCGTTGTTTATTGCCGAAGTGCTGTTACCGCACTTACGCATTAAACGCTTGCTTTGCTCACGGCAAAGTTTTGTACAAAGCCGCGCCCCGTTGGAAGACAATGCGTTGACCTTAATGGAGTACGACACCGGAGCCGTCGGCAGCGTTTGGTCGAGCTGCGTTAATGCCGGTTCGATGCACGGACAGCGGATCCGGATTATCGGCGAAAAAGCCAGTCTCGAATGGTGGGACGAGCAGCCTAATCAGCTGCGTTTAGAAATTCAGGGCGAACCGGTCAGAATTTTGGAAAGAGGCATGGGCTATCTGCATGACAGCGCCTTGAAAGAAGATCGGATTGGCGGCGGACATCCGGAAGGGCTGTTTGAAGCCTGGTCAAATCTCTATGCCCGTTTTGCCGAAGCGATTGTGTGTAAAAACGAAAGACGGCGGTTCGACTTTTGGTATCCGGATATTTCCGCCGGCGTTGAAGGCGTGCGTTGGGTAGAAAATTGTGTCAAATCCGCAGACCTGGGCGCTGTTTGGGTCGAGTATCAATAAATTATAACTCAAAAGAGAGGCTATCTTATGAAAATTGCATTTGATGTTGATGTGTTGGCGAAACAAATGGGAATCAGCGATATGGTTCACCAAGTTGCGGATTGGGGCTATAAATATATTGAGCAATCGCCGCACCCGAGAATCAATCCGTTTTATAAACACCCGCTGTTTTCCAAAGAATGCGAACAAGAGTACCGCACCGCACTTCAGCGGACCGGCGTCGAAATATCATCATTTATCGTGGTTTACCGCTGGTCGGGCCCGACGGAAGAGCAGCGCCGGCATGCCGTTGCAAATTGGAAACGTATGATCGAAATTGCCGACAGTATGAATGTAAGGGTGATCAACACCGAATTATCCGGCGATCCGCAGCAACCTGAAGTCTGCAACGGTATGTTATTCCGCTCATTGGACGAATTAATGCCGCTGTTTGAAAAATACGGCATTCGCTGCGAGATTCAGTCGCACCCTTATGACTTTTGCGAATTCAATAATGAAACGGTTGATATAGTGAAATCTTACCGTTCCGATCACCTTAAATATGTTTATTCCGCACCGCACGGCTTCTTTTACGACAAAGGAAAAGGCGATGTACGCGCCATGTTGGAATATGCCGGTACGGATTTATCACATATTTTATTCGCCGATACGCATAACCATACCATTGATTGCCGTTACATCATGAATCCGCCGGGTTGCTGCTCCACGATTCACCAACACTTACCGCTTGGAGAGGGGGAAGTTGATTTCGACGGTATTTTTGAAAGCCTGAGAAAAATGAATTTTGCTGACCGCACTTTTGCTGTCGGTGGCGAATCAATTGCTTGCGTTTCTATGTTCGGCTTTCCGGAAAAAATGGCGGTGGAGGCGCCTAAAGCCAGAGAACGACTGGAGAAAGAGTTATTAACCTCATGATTAATCGTACAATAGCATCATCAAATTGACTTAAAACCTGTTTAAGGAGTTTCATATGAGAAAGATCAACCAACTTGTTTTGCTGTTATCTGCCGGATTGGCACTGAATGCGTTTGCGAAAAATGAAGTGGTCGCCTTCAGCTCTCCCAGCCTGTATAGCCCGTTTCAAATAAAGATGAGCCAAGCCGCAGCCGAAGCCGGTAAAGCGCTTGAGCTGAAAGTGCAAGTGTTGGACGGACAAGACAGTTCAACCAAACAAACCTCGGATGTTGATAATTCTATCACCAAAGGTGCCAAAGCAATTTTGATCGCGCCGAATGATGTGAATGCGATTGCGGCGGCAGTGGAAGATGCGATCAATGCCGGAGTCGTTGTCGCTACGGTGGATCGCAAAGTGATCAGCGAGAAAAACATTCCGCATTTCGGTGCAAATAACTATTTGGGCGGACAAAAAATCGCACAAGAGTTAAAAGCGAAATTTCCGGACGGGGCAAATATTATTTTATTAACCGGTCAGCCGGGTTCTACGTCGAATATTGAACGGACACAAGGGATTCGTGATGAACTGAAATCGTATGGCACGCAATACAAAATCATTGTCGATCAAAGCGGTAATTGGTTGCGTTCCGAAGGGTTACGCATTATCGAAAGCGTTCTGCCGACATTGAAGCAAAAACCGGACGTGATTCTATCCGCGAATGACGATATGGCAATGGGTGCGATTGAAGCATTGAGAGCGTTGGGCTATAAAGCGGGTGACATTACGGTTACCGGTTTTGATGCCGGTCCGGAAGCGTTGTCCCGTATTCAAGATGATTGGCTTTATGTGACCGCCGACCAACGCCCGAGCTATGCCGTCAGCACAGCATTAAGCCAAATTGCCGGTAACTTGCGTGAGGGGAAAGCGATACAAGGGCTGGATTTTGCCCCGTTGATCATTAAGAAACAGAATGTCAGAGAAGCGGAACGTATCACGGAATTGAAAGATTAAAGTATATATTAACCGGCACCGCACTTATGATGAGATGAAAAGTGCGGTGTCGAGTTATAACGCTATTTTCTCATACGGCGGATCAAAATCGTCGCACAGCCAAATCCAAGCAAACTGAACGCGGACATAATATAAAAAACGTTATTGTAGCCGGTAATGCCGGGATAATTATCCAGCATATAGCCGTATAGCGTATAGCCGAACATTGACGGCATATAACCGATTAAACAGCCTAATGCCATAGAAGAACCGGCATATTCTCTTGGTACACCGATCTCTTCCATCGGGGCAAAAAAGACTGCTCTTTGCGTAAAAATAATTGCACCGAAGCCTAATGTTGCCGTCATGCCGAGATAAACGCTCATCGATTCGTGTGGTAATTGAATAAAAAGGATCATACTGACAAAAGCCACGATAAATGCAGTTTGCAAATATCTTAACGGCGAGTGGAATACTTTATCCGATAAAAAACCGCCGAGCGGCCCGCCAATCATTTTTAAACCGTATTGGTTGATAATGCCGTAAGCGCCGACTAATGCGACCGGTAAACCGTAAATATCTTTTAAGAATGGGATAAAATAAGTCAGACCGGTATAGGAAGAATACACAAAGAAAATAACAAACGCGGCGAGCCAAGTATTAACATCTTTAATCACATATAGAATACCACTGAAAACTTTTGCATTGGCAGATTTATCTTTTTCAGTGACTTTAATATGATCTTCGTCACCAACTAAGAAATAGGTTATAACACCAACAAGTGCGGTCATCAGCGTATAATAGAGAATACCTGCTTGCATACCTGTTTTGCCTTCACCAAACAAGACAAAGATACCCAATGCGCCGAAAGCGACAATCACATCGACAACGCCTCGTCCGGCCTCTAAAAAGCCGAATAATCTGCCTTGCTCCTCTTTTGTGCCGAGTAACCGTACCGCTTTGAGTAGCACCCGCCAATAAACGACTTCTCCAAAAAAAGCCAGTCCGGCAAACGCAAAAACATAGCCGGTAAATGAAGGAAGCGTGGATAGGTAAAGTCCGCAAGCAGCAACCCCCAACAGCCCTGCCGGCAGCAAATATTTTTTTGAAAAACGATCGGCGAGATACATTGAGAAAAAATAGCCGATTGTCTGTACAATAGCATAAAAAGTGAAACCTAAGCCGATTTCGGTATTGCTCAACCCCCAATCTTGCTGCATCGGCACATAGAAAACATCTTTAATGCTAGAAAGTTTATAAATCGTACCGCCACCCAGTACCAAAAAGCCGAGTTGTACCCATTTGTTAGCAAATAATCCAGTTGTTCTGTTCATAATTACGCTCTCCCGAGATAAGCGACTGCTTCTATTTCGACGAGTGCGTCTTTAGGCAAACGTGAAACTTCAACGCAGGAGCGGGCAGGATACCCATTCTCAAAGTAATCCGAATAGATTCGATTAAATGAATTAAACCGCTCAATATCTGTTAAAAAGCAGGTTGTTTTTACAATGTCTTTTTTACAGCCGCCGGCTGCCGCTAAAATAGCCTCCAGATTTTTTAGCGCTTGACGGGTCTGTTCTTCGATAGCACCATCAACCATGTTGTTGGTGTCTGCTGTAATCGGTATGCAACCTGAAATATATAGCCAGTCCTTAACTCTTGCGGCTTGTACATAAGGTCCGATCGCCGATGGCGCAAGTGCAGTGTGGATAGTCTGTTTCATTATTTTTCCTTAACAATATTTTTGTTTTAAGTGATGTAGGGCATCAATTGAGATTTTCAGCCCGTCCAGTTGTGCTTGAGTAAGGATTGCCAGTGCTTGTGAAGAAATTTTGTGAGGATAATAGTAATCTAAAGGTTTGATTAAACTCTCTGCAAAAGGGGGCGGTTTGATTTGAAAAGCACCGCTAAAAGTATCCATACCTCCTGTACCTTTCGGGCGTGCAAAATTGGCGCAATAGGGATAGCAATTTTCGATATTGATATGTGTAATCGGCGAATCTTCCAGTAAAATTTTAAAACATTGATCAATGTTGATGCTTCCCTGCCCGATAGGTACGCCACATACAACAGGAGTATCATCATGCATGATCACGATGTGATCTTTAAAATGGGTGGAATAGGTATAAGGCGCCAGTGCTTTGACCGCTTCAACCGGATCTTCCCACGCCATCATAGAATTACCGATATCGCAATGTGCGCCGACCCATTGACTGTTTACCGCTTCGATAATACGGATAATTTCTTGTGATGTTTCGTGTTCGTGATTTTCCAATGCTAATTTAATGCGGTATTTCTTAAGTAACGGTACGATCGTTTTGAGTTGAGTCGGGGCTTTTGCCATACGTTGCGGATTAAACTTACCGCTGCTGACATAGGTTCGCACCACATCGGCTCCCAGTTCATTGGCAATTTTCAATGCTGGCGCTAAACTTTCCGTATCACAAAATCGGGTATCTATTTCGCAATAAAAATTATACTTTTCAATCGTTTCTCTTACGCGGTGCAAATAGGTTCTTTGATCACCGTCTAGCACGCCGAATTGCGGATGAAGATTCAGATCGGGAATAATATTTAATTCGACGCCGCTCAATCCCAATTCCCATGTTTTTTGAATAAAAGAGAATACATCCATTTGTCGATGTTGAAAAAGAAGATGGCAAGACTCTGTTTCCAATCCGAATTTCATTGCTGACTCCCTATGTGCTGGAACAATTGCGTAAGTGTAAATATACGGTGTGAGTTGAAATGCCCAATAAATTGGCAATGGCTTTGGTTGCCCCCTTCAATTCGAACAGCCCCTGCTGGTAAAGCTCGGCGATAATCAGTTTATTTTTATTATTTACACCGATAGTCGGATCATAGCTGATTCTGCTGATGACTTTCTCAACCGTCTGATTAAATAAGTCGTCGATATTCTCTGCAAACAGTTCCCCGTTTTTAATTTCGTGGTTTTTAATGTCATGGGCTGCCGCCGATTGCGCTTGAGCCGTATTTGTACTCAATAAAAAAGACATAAAATCGTGTAATGGGGTATCGAGGCTTAAATTAACACAGAGCAAGCCGATAATGCGATCGTTTTCACCCAATACGGCTTGAGTGATAGAGCGCATTTTTTGTCCGTTTTTAGCATGGGTAAAATAGGCATCGGTCACAAATGTTTTTTCTTCCGTCATCTGTTTCAGCATATTTAAGGCGGTGCTGGTGATAGGCGCACCGACCGTTCTATCGGTCAAATGGGAATTCACTATCTTGATCACCGAGCATTGCAAATCGGCTAAAGAGTGCAGCACCACTTCGCAATCATTGCCCAATAGATTTTTTAGCATTGTCAAAACCGGTTCCTGCGAGCGCAGAATCTGTTTATCAACCAGCGTTAAAGGATAGGTTAGTGTTGGAAAATCCCGTGTTTGATTTAGTTTTACCATGTTATTCACTCAAATATTTTTTATTAAAAAATCATAAAATCAATTAAAGTTGAT
>NZ_VDHB01000138.1:0-15169 GCF_006227735.1 Testudinibacter sp. 'clade 2' | reverse complement strand
ATTTTCAAACGGTATTATATCCGGGCGAGCTAATCATTAGAGAGTCAACAGAATAAATCATTGTCAGTATTTAGGGTCTGTTGATCTTTGTTTATAATTTGAGCTATAGACTATTTTTCGCCAATACAAGGCAAAAGTTGTGAAGTTTAGTCATTCTAAACGAACGGCTTTTAACGCCGTAGTGGCGAAAAATAGTCATAGTCCTACGGATTGTGTTTAAAATGAGCACACTCGTCGTTGTAACCCTCATCAATAGTCCCACTATTGATTTCGGCTTACGCCTAGATTGTGCTCATTTTAAACGACAACTCAAAATATAAACAAAGATCAACAGACCCTATTGTTTTACATTTAAATTATTACTACGTTTTTTCGTTCGCAAAGAACCTAGATAGATCGCTAACAGCGTTAAACCTGCACCGAGCCATTGCAGGCGGTTAATCGGTTTTAGCAACCAAAAATAGTCAATCAGCAAAGCGGCGATCGGTTCGCTGAGCAGCAACAAGCCGGTGACGGAGAGCGATAGCAGCGGAATCGCATAGGCGATAAGCCCCCAGGCGAAACATTGCATAAGCGCACCGTAAAGCAAAATCAAGCCGATATCACGCCAAGTAGTGGGGTATAAATTGTGGCTGTTAAGCAGTAACGAAGGCAAAAATAATGCCAGCATACCGCCTAAACTGATCAACAGCATCAACGGGAAAAGTGCGGTTTGTTCGACTTGTTGGGTTTTGCGCACAAACACCATCGACAACGCCAGCATGCCGCCGGATATGATGCCGCTGACAAAACCCCAGCCGGCATTGCCGTTGTGCCCGAACTCCGGGCTGGCGATCAGCGCAACCCCGCAAACTGCCAACAGCAGACTGCACAGTTGTAATTTGCTTAGCCGTTCTGCAAACCAGATAAAACCGATTGCGGCAAGAAAGAAGATTTGCAAGCTGTTGAGCAAAGTGGAAATGCCCGGCCCGACCGCATGAATACTTTCGTGCCATAATGCCAAGTCTAAACCTAAAAACACGCCTGACAACAGCGCCATGCCAATTGCTTTGCGACTTTGCGGCAGTTTTTGCTTAAACAGCCGCATTAAGCCCCAAAAGATCAGCGCAGCAACCAATAAGCGCCAAAAAGCGATGGCATAAGCGCCCACCGGTACAAATTTAACAATCAGACTGCCCAATCCGAAGATAACACAGCCGATAATCAACAATGGCGCGGCGTAATTGGTGTTTATTTGTTGTGACATTTTCTTTTCCGACATAAAAAGCGGTTTTCATTTGAGAAAACCGCACTTTGTGAGATTAAACCGATTTTCAAATGCCGGGCTAGAACAGCACGCGCGCTTTAATCGTACCTTCAATGCTGCGCAAGCGTTGTAGCACACTGTCAGTATTAGTGGTTTCAACATCAATCACCACATAACCGATTTGCGGGTTGGTTTGTAAGAATTGCGCCGCAATATTTACGCCTTCATCGGTAAAGATTTGGTTAATTTTGTTCAATACCCCCGGACGGTTGTGGTGAATATGCATTAAGCGCTTGGTGCCAGAATGCTCCGGCAGCGATACTTCCGGGAAATTAACCGCCGATAAGGTGGAACCGTTATCGGAATATTTCACCAGCTTATTCGCCACTTCCGAGCCGATATTTTCTTGTGCTTCGGAGGTTGATCCGCCGATATGCGGGGTCAAAATCACATTGTCGAAACGACACAGCGGTGACTCAAATGGGTCGTTAATCGAAGCCGGCTCAGTCGGGAACACATCAATCGCCGCCCCTAACACCCGCCCGCTGTCGAGTGCCTCTGCCAGTGCCGCAATATCGACCACTGTGCCACGAGCGGCGTTGATCAAGATCGAATCTTGCTTCAATTGTTCAATGCGCTCTCTGCTCATCAGATTCTTGGTCGAATCATTTTCCGGCACATGCAGCGAAACCACATCACAAGTTGACAACAATTCTTCTAAGGTACGAATCTGTTGCGCATTGCCGAGCGGCAGTTTATTTTCAATATCATAAAAATAGACCCGCATTCCGACCGCTTCTGCCAAAATACTCAATTGCGAACCAATATGCCCGTAACCGATAATCCCCAGTTTTTTACCACGCACTTCATGTGAACCGTTTGCAGATTTATTCCACAATCCCCGGTGCACTTCCGCATTTGCCTGCGGCACTTTGCGCATTAACAGTAAAATCTCACCTAACACCAATTCAGCCACCGAGCGGGTGTTGGAAAACGGTGCATTAAACACCGGAATCCCGCGCTGTTTTGCCACTTCCAAGTCCACCTGATTGGTGCCGATACAAAAACAGCCGATGGCAATCAGCTTTTGCGCATGCTGCAACACTTCAGCCGTTAAGTCGGTTCGTGAGCGAATGCCGATAAAATGAGCGTCTTTGATCGCTTCAATCAGATCTTCTGCATCCAATGCTTTCTTATGGTACTCAATATTGGTGTAACCTGCATGATGCAGGCTATCCAATGCACTTTGATGTACGCCTTCCAGCAGCAAAAATTTGATTTTTGCCTTATCCAGTGAGACTTTTACTGTCATGTTGTTTCCTCTAGTTCCTAAGTTAAGCTAAAATCCGATTACACTAAAACCTGAGCCCCTTGAGCACTACCGACAATCACAATATCGGCGCTACGCAAAGCAAAAATTCCGTTGGTGACCACGCCGGCGATATTATTCAGGGTCTTTTCCATTTCCATCGGCTGCATAATTTTGAAGTTATACACGTCTAAAATGACATTGCCGTTATCGGTGACTACGCCTTCGCGATATTCCGGTGCGCCGCCTAAGCCGACCAATTTCCGCGCCACATAAGAGCGAGCCATCGGGATCACCTCCACTGGCAACGGGAATGTTGAGCCTAACACATCGACTTGCTTACTGGAATCCACAATACAGATGAATTTTTTTGCTAATGAAGACACAATTTTTTCACGTGTCAAGGCCGCTCCGCCCCCTTTAATCATCATTTTTTGCGGGTTGATTTCGTCGGCACCGTCCACATAAATATCCAAAGCGGAAACGTCATTGGCGTTAAACACCTCAATGCCTAGGGCGCGCAAACGGCGTTCGGACTCTTTCGACGCCGCCACCGCCCCTTTGATTTCGTCTGCCATTGCGCCCAAGGCATCGATAAAACAATTCACCGTCGAACCGCTGCCGACCCCGACAATGCTATCGGGTTGCACATATTTTAACGCTGCTTGCGCCGCCTGTTTTTTCATTTCGAGCTGATCCATAACATATCCTTTAACAATGTAAAAAGAGGGTAAAAGTTGATTTATCTTACTACGTAATCGGGATTGTTCAATCCTTATCAAACAATCCACTTTCTAAATAATAAATTGGCTGCACTATCACCAGGCAATTCTGGTTTAGCAAGGCTTTGAACATATAGCTGATAGTACTTGATCTTTTGCTCAATAAAATCATTTAATGGTTGAATTTTTTCTTCTAAATCAAATTCTTCTCCTGCCAATTTGCGTGTTAGCAACGCCTCAATTTTATGTCTAAGCATGGGTTCTAAAACAGCATCATTTAATAAATCGGTAAACAAGATCGGTGGATTTTTTGCATATTTTTCAATCCACATACAGGCTAAAATCGGGCGTAGCACATAGAAATATTTTTTGATTTTAACCAGATCAGATTTTAGATAGCCGCGAAAATTGCCATCAGCCATATGTAGATAATGGTGAATCATGCTGCTTGGCGAAAAATAGCTCTGTGCAAGTTGGCGAAACTCACTGAGAAATGGAGCATTCACTTGATAGACAATCGGCGAATACAGCCATTCCGACAATGCCGGATTCCCCTTACGGCATAATTTCAGGGCTTTTTTCAGATCCCAACCGCTGATATCCAACAGATCGCTAATCGGATATTCCAACACATCGCGTGGTTCATCAATCAGCAGATAATCAGCTTGCGTTCGGCTATAAATAAAGCGCACATCATAATCACTGTCTTGCGAGGGAAAGCCCCATGCGCGGCTGCCGGATTCGACTGCATACAATACGCGAACCTTTTCTTCTGATTCGATTCGTGTAATTTCCTGGCGAATTTTATTCAACATTTCATCTGTTATCATTCTTTATTCCTTAATCCAAAAACCGTGCTAACAATTCATTTAAAAACAGTTTGCCGTGTTCGGTGATTTGCCAAGTGCGGTCGGTTTCCACAAGATAACGTTGTTGTTTTGCCCACTCGATATTCTCAGCAACACAGGCAAGATCTAAGCCGGTGAGTTGCACGAAATCCTGTTTGGCAACCGCTTCCAGCAAACGAAAACGGTTCATAAAAAATTCAAACGGGCGTTCGGCCGCCGAAACCGCACTTTGCGTATGCAGATAGTTGCCTTGCAGATAGCCTTTCGGGTGTTTGGTTTTGGCGTAGCGCACAATCTCGCCATTCGGGAAACTGATTTTACCATGCGCACCACAGCCGATCGCCAGATAGTCACCGAAACGCCAATAATTCAGATTATGCCGACATTGATAGCCCGGTTTGGCGTAAGCCGAGGTTTCATATTGCTGATAACCCGCTTCGGTTAACAGCTGGTGCCCTTGCTCGAAAATATCCCAAAGAGCGTCATCATCCGGCAATTTCGGCGGTCGGTAATAGAACAGCGTGTTCGGTTCAATGGTGAGCTGATACCACGACAAGTGCGGTGGATTGAGCGCAATCCCTTGGCGCAAATCGTTCAGCGCCTGCTCGACCGTTTGATTGGGTAAACCGTGCATCAAATCGATATTAAAGCTGTTCAAACCGCTGTTTTTGGCGAACTGAATCGCCTGCACAGCCTCTTCTACGTTGTGAATCCGCCCCAGCCGTTGCAATTTTTCTTGCTCGAAACTTTGGATTCCCATTGAAATACGGGTCACGCCGGCCTGGCGATAACCGATAAAACGCTCCGCTTCCGCCGTGCCAGGATTGGCTTCAAGGGTAATTTCAATCCCGTCGGCAAACGCAATTCGCTGTTCCACCTGTTGCAACAGATGGGTAATGCCTTCTGCCGAAAACAGGCTCGGCGTACCGCCACCGATAAAAACCGAATGCAAAGTGCGGTTTTGCACATAAGACAAATCGTTATCCAAGTCTTGCAGCAGATGCCGAATATACTCCGTTTCCGGAATCGCCCCTTTCTGGGCATGGGAATTGAAATCACAGTAGGGGCATTTCTGCACACACCAGGGAATGTGGATGTAAAGGCTCAAGGGTGGTAAGGTGATTGATTGTGGCATTATGGCATCAAAATGGTTGCAAGTGCGGTTATTGTACCCGATAAAAAAGCATAACCGATCAATTATTTCAGTTATGCTTTTTCATATCACACCGCAGAAATCAAGGCAGCTTCGCCAACACGCAATAGCCGCTCTGCCGTCCGATAAGCTCAAATGCAGTGTCTGCATCAATAAAGGCGGATTGCCCTTGTCGCAAAATCAGCGTCTGTCCGGTTGTACGCAGTTGCACCTCTCCGCTCATCACTAACAAAATAACCGCACTTTTTGCCTGCTCGGACACCCGTTCATCCTGTTGATAAGCGATATGCTGCAAGGCAAAATCTTGCGCCGGTGTCGGGTAGGTGTAATTGTTGGTTATTGTCGGCGCAATGATCTGTGGCGTAATCTCAGTGCAATCAATGACTTGTAGTAATTCGTCAATATCCACATGTTTCGGCGTCAATCCGCCACGGATTACATTGTCCGAACACGCCATCAATTCAATATTCTGTCCGCGCAAATACGCATGCGGAATACCGGCATCCTGATAAATGCCTTCCCCGGTTTTCAAGTTGACCAGATTAAACAGATAGAAACACAGCAAGCCCGGATCCAGTTTATCCAAACTGATTTGCATACTCTCCAAACTGTACAACAGCCAATAATCCGGATTATCCAGCGTTAATTGTTGTTGCTGATAAGCCGCTTGCTGCTGTTGAATCACCGGCAACAGCCATACAGCCAACTGTGTTTGATCCGCTTGCATGATTTCTGCATAAAAACCATGCAGATCCGTTTGTTGCAACCGTTTTAGCAGCGGTAAAAATGCAGCGTGCCGTTGCAATTCCTGCTCAATTTTCGCTCGGGTTTTAAAGCCGTGCAACAGCCAAAAATCGGATAAGGCAATCATCATTTCCGGTTTATGATTGTTGTCTTTATAGGTACGTTTCGGATCGCTCAGGCTGATACCCGCCGCATTTTCACGGGCAAAGCCGATCTCGGCCTGCGCTTTGGTCGGGTGCAGTTGAATAGAGAGCGGTTTTTCCACATCCAAAATCTTTAATAGATAAGGCAATTCCACGCCAAACTGCGCAATGCTGCGCTCCCCCAGACTGGTTGGGTTCAATTTTAAATACTCATTCAGCGCCAATTCGCCAATCTCGGTTTTCAGCATCGAGGGCGAAGACGGGTGAGCACCCAACCACCATTCGGCATAATGTGACTGTTGTTTGGCGATACCCAACCACTGCGGAATGTAGTCTTGCCCGCCCCAAACATAGTGTTGTGCGGTACCTTTTAATGAATATAGCATGCTGTCCTCTGATTATTTTATACTTCACATTGAAGCCGGGCGCTGCACCCGACCACTATCAATGAAAAATTGCAAAATTTTCGGTAAATCATCTACGTCCACCACATAGATCAGCAGACGTTTGCGATTGTGTAAGTCTATCACTAAAACCCCGTCTTCTGACAAATTGATGGCGGCGATCCGCTCATAAGGCAGGTAAAAATTGGCGTAGAAAAAGCCGTTTTCTTTTAAAAGGAGTACAGGATTGCGCAAAAATGCAGTGTAGCCGCACAAGATCGCCAAGATTATCAACAAATATAGCGTAATCGGTGTAATCCCGCTTTGATAAACCAACAAGCCGATTAGGGCAATAAAAATAACCGCATCCAGTCGCCCGCGATTCTGCAACCGCACTTTGAGTTGGGTTTTGCCCTTCCAACGATTCATGACGAACTGATCATAAAAACCGTACACAAAAAACAAAATAACGGCACAGAGTAAAATGCCGTCGGTTAAATTGATCATCCCAGTTTGCCCCTCAATAAAAATACCCTCTCAATGCCAAAGAGGGTATCAATTGCTTTAATCCGTTATGCCAACAGCCCGGTCCATGCGCCCAAAATGCCAATCACAAAGAAACCCATAATAATCCACAGCGCATTGACACGGTTACGCAACAACCACATACAGCCAAAGGTCAATAACAGCGGCACCAGCCCCGGCATTAAGCTGTCCAACACACTTTGCACCGTGGTAATCGTGGTTTCACCGACCTGATTGGTCATGCGGGCAATTTCCAGCGGAATATTGACAGTTGTCCACTTGTTGACCAGCGCCCCCATGATAAACAATCCCAGTATTGAAGCGCCTTCGGTCAGTTTTTGCAGCAAGCCGCCGCTCATGTCACCAACAACATCCAGCCCTTTTTTGTAACCATAGTGCACACCGTAGTAACGGGTTGCCAAACGAACCAAGTTAAACAATAAAAAGAACAAAATCGGGCCTAAAATACTGCCGTTTAATGCCAAGTTCGCGCCAAGTGCGGCAAAAACCGGGCGTGCCGTGCCCCAATAGATCGGATCACCGACCCCGGCCAAAGGCCCCATCAAGCCGACTTTGATCCCGTTGATTGCGCCATCGTCAATCTCTTTGCCATTTGCCCGCTCTTCTTCCATCGCAATGGTCACACCCAATACCGGCGCTGCAACAAAGGGTTGAGTATTAAAAAACTCTAAGTGGCGCTTGATTGCATCTTTGCGTTCTTGCGAATGTTGATCCGGGTATAAACGACGGATTACCGGCACCATGGAATAAGCAAATCCCAACGCTTGCATACGCTCGAAGTTCCAAGATCCCTGAAACAGGTTAGAACGTAACACCACCGCATTCAAATCTTGTTTTGTGACTTTTTTCTCGTTACTCATTTTCTCAATTCCTTGTGCTTAATCTAATCTGTTATCCAAATCGTTGTTGCTGACAACCTGCACCACTTGCTGGCTTTGGTTATATTTCGGGTGAAGCTGAATGTACAATACTGCCATCACGCCGCCCAATACCCCTAAAGCAACCAAGTTGAAATTGGTGAATGCCGCCACCACAAAACCGGCATAGAAGAATGGCATCAAATGCCCGGCTCGCATCATGTTGATCACCATCGCATAACCAACCACCACAATCATACCCCCGGCGATTTTCAAGCCTGAAGTGACGACTACCGGAATCGAATCTAACATTGCGCGCACGCCATCAGTACCCGCAGTTAATGCCACGATCAACGCCGGAATGGCAATCCGCATCGCTTGCAATAACAGCGCAGAAGCGTGGATCCAAGATAACGTTGTTAAATTACCGGTCTCGACACATTTGTCGGCCGCATGTTGGAAGCCGACCGTGATGGTGCGCACCACATAGGTCAGCACTTGCCCTGCTGCCGCCAACGGAATCGCCAATGCAATTGCAGTGCTGATGTCTTGTCCGCTGACAATCGCCAAAATTGTGGAAATGATGGAGGCAAGTGCGGTATCCGGCGCCAAAGCCGCACCGATGTTCATCCAGCCTAATGCCAACATTTCTAAGGTTCCGCCGACAATAATCCCGGTTTTAATATCGCCCAGCACCAGACCAACTAAGGTACAGGCGATCAGCGGACGGTGGGTTTGAAATTCGTCCAGAATTGAACCCATACCTGAAATACAGGCAATGATAAAGATCAAAATGATCTGAAGTGTAGAAATTTCCATAACTCGGTTTCCTTACTGTTAAACTAAATTCGCTTTTTTCAATAAATCCATCATATCGGTGCGGCTATCCGATGACACCTTGCGCACATCCAGCTCAATATTCAGTGCTTTCAATTGCTTAAAGCTTTCCACATCGTTTTTATCCACCGAAACCGCACTGGTCAGTTGCTGCTTGCCGTCACGATATGCCATGCCGCCGATATTCAACGATTTAATGCCGACGCCCGCTTCAATCAGTTTCAACGGATCTTGCGGATTGGTGAACAGCAACATCACCCGCTCTCCGGCATATTCCGGATTGTTATACACCCGTATCATTTTTTCGACGCCCACCACATGTGCAGTCACGCCCGGCGGTGCCACCTGTTTCAACAACGTCGCCCGCACGGTGTCTTTCACTACGGCGTCACTGACCACCACAATACGGCTGACCTTGGTCTCTTTGGTCCAACGGGTTGCCACCTGACCGTGAATGAGACGATCATCAACACGCGCCAGCCCAATCACCATATTGCCGGTTTTTTTGCTCACATTAACCATAGCTTGAGGTTGAGGCTGAGCCACAGGCTCGGCTTTCGCCGCTTGCACTTCCGGTTCAGCATATTTCAAGGCTTTCACACCGCCACGTCCGGTTTCCAAGGCAATCGCCGTCAACTCCTGCAACGATGGGTTATCATCTCGTCCCATAAAGGTTTCGACCAACATCGGCACATTCACTCCGGCAACGACTTCCATATTTGCCTTACCCTCCGCCACGCGACTAGCGGCATTAAACGGACTGCCACCCCAAGTATCGACTAAAAATAATACTTCGGAGCAATGCGCCAGTTCGGTTGACAATTTCGCCTGGTATTTTTGGATAATGGTTTCCGCATTCTCACCGGGAACAAAATCGATGTATGCAACATTTTCTTGATCCCCGATTAGCATTTCTGTTGTTTTCAACAGTTGCTCTGCGGCGACACCATGTGTTGCAATGATAATTGCAATACTCATCTCCACCTCTTTTATTTAATAGGAAAAATTAATTAGTTTTGGTGGGCGGATTTTATAAGCAAATCACCACTCCACCTATTATGAATATTCAATTAGTTGATCACGATCACACTTTAATAAAACAATATGTCACCCATAACATTGATATCGTTCTAATCAGCCGATTAATTCGCCAATTTCAATTGTAATTGCTGTAACGCATGAGCACGATGTGACACTTTTTTCTTCTCATTTTGTTGCAATTCGGCGAAGCTTGCTTGCTTTGGAGGATAAAAAAACAGTGAATCATAACCAAAGCCATTCGAACCTCGTTCTTCTGACAAGATCTCACCGTGACACTCTCCCTCCGCAATAATCGGAGTTGGATCGTTTTCGTGTTGCAACAGCACAATCACGCTAACAAATTTTGCTGAACGATCGTATTGATTTTCCATTTGTTGCAACAGCTTTACTCGGTTTTTGGCATCATTGCCTTCTTCTCCGGCATAACGGGCGGAATACAGCCCCGGCGCACCGCCAAGTGCGGTCACGCTCAAACCGGAATCATCGGCAATCGCCGGTAAGCCGCTGATTTTTGCCGCATGGCGTGCTTTCAAAATCGCATTCTCCACAAAGGTCAAACCGGTCTCCTCCGGACTTTCAATACCGAATTCACTCTGCGCCACCACCTCAAAACCAAACTGTGCCAACACATCAGCCATCTCTTTCACTTTGCCTTGATTGCCAGTTGCCAAGACGATTTTTTGTTTCATTATTTGTTTTCTCCTATGCTGTGACTGATTTAAAAACCAATACCTTACCCAAATTAAAAGTTACGACTTTTGCTATAATCATCAATCATCCCGCTGTGTGCTGATGCATATCGTCTTCCTGTCCGTTTACGTTCTCCATTTCAAGTTCTCCACTTAGGGCAAAATCGCAAATGCGCGTACAGGAAATCCCGGTGATTTTTCTGCTTTAGGCGCAATACAAAAGATAACCGCTCCGGTCGGCGGGCATTGATCCAAATTCGCTAATAGTTCCACTTGATAGTGGTTATTTTCCAATACGTACAGCTCCGCAATCAAGCCGTTTTGCTGATTCACCGCCGCATCGGTATCAAAGGTTTCATGCCCGTTTGCTACCGCATTGCGCTGTTCATAAATAAATTGCAATGCCGCCACCGACCAGCCGGGATAATGGTTCTGCCCCTGAGCATCCGCATTGGCAAACCGGGCTTTATCCGGCCAACGCTTGCTCCAATCGGTACGTAACGCAACAAAAGCCCCTTCTGGAATGATACCGTGCTGCTGCTCCCAGGCTAAAATATCTTCCGGTTGCAGCGTAAAGTCCGGATCTTCTGCCGCTTCTTTAGATTTGTCGATCACAATCAGCGGTAGCACCAGCTCTTGTTTCAACTTCAAATCATTAATATAACGTGGTTGCCGGGCGGCAAAATGAATGGGCGGATCGATATGCGTGCCATATTGACCTGGAAAGGTGTACTGGTGTACAAAAAAGCCATCCGAATGGTCGAATAATGTTTTAAACTCTGCATCATTGAATGCGGGGAAATGCGGGCTGTTCGGTCCAAATTCATGGGTTAGGTCAACCCATTGTTTTTGTTTTAATTGTTCTAAAAGTTGTAAAGTAGACAAAGACATAGTAAAAACCCTCTAAAGCTGTGAGATTAAATTTTCTCTAATCTATCAAGCCTGCCTATAAGATCAAGCGCATTTTGCTCTAACTCATAATCAATTCTCCCATATAAATAAAAAATAAAAATCACACAACGCTTGAAAGTCATGACAAAATAAAATTAAAATATAAAGCATATGCTACAAAAAGCATCACCCAAGGAATCGCATGATGACAATCAAAACCTTTTTGCAACAGCAGAATATTCAATTCAGCCTCAAACGTTATGCGATTGATGCCTTGAATTTTATGGCGTTAGGGCTGTTTTCCTCGCTGATTATCGGCTTAATTTTAAAAAATATCGGCACTTGGACGGAGCTAAGCTGGTTGGTTGATGTCGGCGGACAAGCACAAAAGGCAATGGGAGCTGCCATTGGTGTTGGTATAGCATATGCACTACAATCGCCACCCTTAGTATTACTCAGCAGCACCATCACCGGTCTGGCCGGTGCCGCGCTAGGCGGGCCGGTCGGTTGCTTTTTTGCGGCTGCGATTGGGGCAGAATTCGGCAAGTTGTTCAGTAAAATCACGGTGGTGGATATTATCGTTACCCCTGCGGTGACACTGTGTGTCGGTGTCGCCACAGCACAAGTGTTAGGCGCACCGATTTCGACATTAATGAATCAAATCGGCGGCTTGATTATGTGGTCGGTCGAGTTGCAGCCGCTAGTAATGGGTATGGTGGTCGCCGTGGTAATGGGAATTGTGTTGACCCTGCCGATTTCCAGCGCTGCCATTGCGATTTCCTTATCATTAAGTGGCTTAGCCGCCGGTGCTGCCACTGTCGGCTGTTGTTGCCAAATGGTCGGTTTTGCGGCGATGAGTTTTCGCGAAAACCGTTGGGGCGGGCTGCTCAGTCAAGGGCTAGGCACCAGCATGCTGCAAATGCCGAATATTGTGCGTAACCCAAAAATCTGGCTGCCACCGATTATCAGCAGCGCCATTTTAGGTCCGGTCGCCACCCTCACTTTCCAAATGTCAAATATTCCCAGCGGCGCCGGCATGGGCACCAGCGGCTTAGTCGGGCAGATCGGCACCCTGGATGCCATGGGCAACTCAAGTGCGGTTTGGTTAACCATTATTTTACTGCATTTTATCCTGCCTGCCGTTTTAACCCTAATAATTGCAACGGTATTTCGGCGTAAAGGGTGGATTAAAGCCGGTGATCTCAAAATCAATAGTTAAAAGTGCGGTTAGCCAGTAAAAATTATTTGGTATTTTTAGGCAAAATCGGTATTATAGCCGTCCAGATGGTTACGCGTCCAAAATAGCGTAACTCCCAGATTACGTAATAGCAAACAAAAGAGAAAATATGTCTAATTATCTATTTACTTCCGAATCCGTTTCCGCCGGTCACCCGGACAAAATCGCCGATCAGATTTCCGATGCAGTGTTGGACGCCATCATCGAACAAGACCCGAAAGCCCGCGTCGCTTGCGAAACCTATGTCAAAACCGGTATGGCATTAGTCGGCGGCGAGATCACTACTTCAGCGTGGGTCGATATTGAACATATCGCACGCCAAGTGATTTGTGACATCGGCTACACCTCCTCCACCATGGGTTTCGACGGTCACTCTTGTGCGGTGCTAAACGGCATCGGCAAACAATCTTCCGATATTAACCAAGGGGTTGACCGTGCCGATCCGCTGGCGCAAGGCGCGGGCGATCAGGGTATTATGTTCGGTTACGCCACCAATGAAACTGATGTGCTGATGCCGGCACCAATCACATACGCCCATCGTTTAATGGAACAGCAAGAAAAAGTGCGCAAAAACGGCACATTGAACTGGTTGCGCCCGGATGCCAAAAGCCAAATCACTTTCCAATACGACAAGCATAAAATTGTCGGGATTGACGCCGTGGTGCTTTCTACTCAACACAGCGAAGAAGTCGATCAAAAACAGATTTACGAAGGGGTGATGGAAGAAATTATCAAACCGATTCTGCCGAGCGAATGGCTTTCCGCCGACACTAAATATTTTATCAACCCGACCGGCCGCTTTGTAATCGGCGGCCCGATGGGCGACTGCGGCTTGACCGGACGTAAAATTATCGTCGATACCTACGGCGGCGCTGCCCGTCATGGCGGCGGTGCATTCTCCGGCAAAGACCCGTCCAAAGTGGATCGCTCTGCGGCATATGCCGCGCGTTATGTGGCGAAAAACATCGTTGCCGCCGGTTTGGCCGAACGCTGCGAAATCCAGCTTTCCTACGCCATCGGCATCGCCGAACCGACCTCGATCATGCTCGAAACCTTCGGCACGGCGAAAGTCAGCGAAGAATTACTGGTGAAACTGGTA
This sequence comes from Testudinibacter sp. 'clade 2', assembly GCF_006227735.1. Taxonomy (NCBI): domain Bacteria; kingdom Pseudomonadati; phylum Pseudomonadota; class Gammaproteobacteria; order Pasteurellales; family Pasteurellaceae; genus Testudinibacter; species Testudinibacter sp. 'clade 2'. The sequence goes on along the minus strand of NZ_VDHB01000138.1, from coordinate 1,424 downwards.
CGTGAATTTTTTGACCTACGCCCATACGGTTTAATCAAAATGTTGGATCTGATCCAACCGATCTACCGCAAAACCGCCACCTACGGCCACTTCGGCCGCGATGAATTCCCTTGGGAAAAAGTGGATCGTGCCGAAGAATTGAGAAGTGCGGCTGGGTTAAAATAATCTTTGACTGAAAAGTAAAAGTGCGGTTTGGCTGAAGGGCTGAACCGCATTTTTTATTTCGCCTCTCTATTAATCTACAGAAATTTCTTTATAATATCTTTAGCCAACCTCTGCTTAAGGAAGTTTTATGCCAACCATTAAATCCAGCACCGAATTACGAAATAACTACAACGATATTTCGACTTTTTGTAATCAAACACAAGAACCCGTGTTTATCACCAAAAATGGGCAAGGAGATCTTGCCGTGATGAGTATCGAAACCTACGAAAAATTAGTCGGACGTTTAGAATTATACCATTTATTGCAAGAAGGTGAACAAGCGATTGCTGCGGGCAAAACACACCCATTTGAACAAGTATTCCAAGAGCTGCGCAATGAGGTGATTGGTGATAAGCAATAAATATCATGTTGAAATATCAGATACAGCTAAAGCGGATTTACACAACATTATCACCTATGTTTTTTCACAACTTTCGGCACCAATGACCGCTCTTCAACTGCTGGAAGAGTTTGAAACCACTATAGCATCACTGGTTGAAATGCCTCAACGTATTGCATTGGTCAGAGATAAAAAATTGGCAGCTCTGGGCTACCGCCAAATTTCAGTAAAAAAGTATGCGATTTTTTTCAGACTCAACGAGACAAAAAATACCGTGAATATCGTCCGAATTATTTATGTAAAGCGAAACTGGGCGGCGCTATTGAATCCCTAGTTCCCCCCCTCATCACCGCAACTTTTCCCCGCTGTTTTCAACCGGCACTCGCCCTCAAGTTCGGTCAGCAATTACTCGGCAAACGGTTTTTGCGGCTCAACGGTAGCAATCTCTGAAACCACATTCACCGCACGGGTCAAGATCGCCGACGTGAGCGATTCAGATTGTGATAAATAACGGATATAGTCTTCCCTCAACTGCGAACCTGCCAACTCCCGAATCAAAGCTTCTTTGTTGCGAATCGGCAAATTCGGCATTTCCAATACAAAAGCTGAACCGCAATGGTTACTGATAGCCTAACTGCGCCTTCCAAGTTTTTAACGTCTGTTCTAGATCGCCATCGGTAAATAACGCACTGCCGGAAACCACCCAATCTACGCCTAATGCTTGCACTTTCGTTGCCAAATCCAGTGTCATCGCTCCGTCAATGCTGATAATTTTATCCTGTCTTTTTGTTCCCAAGATATTAGGGTCTGTTGATCTTTGTTTATATTTTGAGTTGTCGTTTAAAATAAGCACAATCTAGGCGTAAGCCGAAATCAATAG
>NZ_VDHB01000137.1:0-12075 GCF_006227735.1 Testudinibacter sp. 'clade 2' | reverse complement strand
TTTCAGACGGCATTGATTATAAAGTGCGGTTATTTTTTAGCAAATTTAGCCAATCGCCTGCAACCGCAAATTCATCGCCCGCTGCACCGCAGGGCGGGCGGCGATATTTTTTGCCCAACGCTGCACATGCGGATAATCGGCTACCTGCAAAAATTCGCCCGAGCCATACACCAGCCCTAACGCCAAACGCCCATACCACGTCCACGTTGCCATATCTGCAATCGTGTAGCCATCGCCGCACAGATAGGCTTTATCCGCTAAATGTTTATCCAACACGCTTAATTGGCGTTTCACTTCAAGGGTAAAATAGTTAATCGGATATTCAAAAGGCTCAGGGGCAAAGGCGAAAAAATGCCCGAATCCGCCGCCCACATAAGGCGAAGAACCCGCTTGCCAAAACAGCCAACTCATACATTCGGCACGTTTTTGGGGGCTTGCTGGAATAAACTGCCCATGTTTCTCCGCCAAATACTGCAAAATCGCATCGAATTCAAACAATTTCACCGGCGGATTGGCGGAATAGTCCACCAACGCAGGGATCTTGGCATTGGGATTAAGCGCCACAAAATCCGAACCGTATTGCTCGCCCCGCCCAATGTCGATGGCAAACGCATCGTATTCGGCATCAGCAACCCCAGATTCCGCCAATTCTTCCAGCACCATATGCACCCGAAGACCAGACGGCGTGCCTAAGCTGTAAAGTTGCAAGGGCTTGTCGCCCACAGGCAGTTTTTGCTCAAATCTTGCCCCGGCCACCATACGCTCGGCGTTAAAAAACGGATTGTCGGTGTTGTTGGGGTGTGTCCAAATTTTGGGCAAGGTGTAGCTCATGGTGATGTTCCTATGTTTGAATTTTCAGGCTGCCTGAAAATGGCTTAATCCTTACGACTAGACTGTGCCAAAAATTCAGCTGCTGTCATGCTCGGGCTATCATCAGACAAATGGTAATAAGGGGCTTGTAAATCGGTAAAATATTGCATACTTAAATGAAAATTTTGATTTTCCTTAAATAAGCCTGCGTTAATCGTGTAACGGTCGCTGGGGATAATATAGCTAAACACGTGTGTGCCACATTGTTTGCAAAAACAACGTTCAAGCGAATCCGATGATTGATATCGGCTAATGTATTGGTTGCCTGTGATTTTGGGCGTAACAATGGCCTCTACGGCAAAATGCGCACCACTCGCCCAAGTTCGGCATCTTTCGCAATGACAGCAATAAACGTGTTGATTGTGCTCCACTTCTAGCGATACCGCACCGCACAAACATTGGGCTTTCATAGGTTATTCCTAAACGAATTCTAAAATCGCATTTTCAGGCTGCCTGAAGAATCGGTGCACATGCCAATAAGTATTAAATCTCAATCACCACTTTGCCTGTTACATTGCCACTTTGCAGGCGGTCATAGGCTTGTTGGTAGTCGTCAAAGGCAAATACGCCATCAATCACAGGTTGCATTTCTGCGCTTGCCATTGCGGATAACATGGCTTCAAAATCACTGCGGGAGCCCATCGTGGTTGCCCCCAATTGAATGCCGCGGGTCATGATTTCGAGCGGCGATACGCCACCGCCCGTACCGCTGGCAAAGCCCACCAAGGCCACATTGCCGCCAGCTTTGGTACTGGCAACCGATTTGTTAATGGTTTTTTCGCCTGCCACTTCCACAACTTTATCCACGCCCAAGCCATTGGTTAATGCCAAGATTTCTTTATCCCAGTCAGGGTTTTTGCCGTACGCAACCACTGTTTCCGCCCCCAAATCTTTTAACAGTTGGGCTTTGTCGTCATCATCACGGCTGGCAATCGCCAACACCCTTGCCCCGCTTAATTTGGCCAATTGCAAGGCAAACACCGACACCCCACCCGCACCTTGTACCAACACGGTTTGACCTGCGGTTAATCTGCCGTGTTGATGGATGGCATTCCAGGCCGTAACCGCACCACACGGCAAGGCAGCCGCCTGTGCATAGCTCAAATAATCAGGCAGCGCCACCAGCGACATTTCAGGCAACACGATGTATTCCGCCAGCCAGCCGTCCATATTAAAACCAATACTGGCGACATAATATTCAGGCTTTAACACCGTACCATCCACCCAAGTTGCCCAGCAGTTTGCCGACACCCGGGAGCCAACGGTGACACGAGTCACTTTTTCGCCCACCGCCACCACTTCGCCAGCGCCATCTGACAATGGCACCACCGAATTGACCACGCCCGGATAATTGCCGCTTAAAGCCGCATGGTCACGAAAGTTTAGCGAGGCTGCTTTGACTTTAATCAGCACGTCATTTTTGCCCAGTGTAGGAATGGCTTGCTGGGTTTGGGTTAATTGCAATTTATTGCCGTTTTGGGTGAGACGGACCGCTTTCATGGTTTGGTTCATTTTTAACTCCTCATTGATGAATAATCGCTATTTTAATCAGCTTATATTTAGAATAGAACAAGCAAAAATAGAAACATATTTGCCAAATTTGGGAAGATGAAACGCACTTTAGTACCCCACCAACAGCCGATACAACGGATTTTTGATATAAAGCTCATCTTTGGTTTCATGAGAAAGGGTGGTGACAATCTCATCTTCCCTATCTTCCATCACTTTGCTGACCCAGTGTGGATCGGTAATTAATGCTTTGCCGATGGCGACCATTTCTGCATTTTCCAGTGCCTCATCCACTGTCGCTTGATTCACGATTCCGCCCACGGTGATTAATGGCACTCTGCCCGCTATTTTTTCGTGGATATACTGGGTCATGGATTTTTCTTGATAATCACCACTCATTCTGGCCACCGCATTGTATCTTGACAATGACAAATGCAGATAATCCAACGGTTTATCCGCCAATTTATCGACTAAATACAGGGTGTCCTCCAGTCTGATGCCCGGCGTTTCATATTCTTCCGGTGAAAGTCGGTAGCCGACGACAAAGCCTTTTTTGTCCGAATCATCAACCACACCGGTCACGCCATCGACCAATTTGTCGATAAAGCTAAATCTTTTTTCCCGGCTGCCGCCCCATTGGTCGGCTCTTCTGTTTGAGTGCGGTGAGAAAAACTGCTGTATCAACAGGGTGTTTGCCCCGTGCAGTTCTACGCCGTCAAACCCTGCGGCTATGGCTCTGGCAGTGGCTTTTTTGAAGTCTTCGATAATGGCTAAAATTTCTGCTTCGCTCAGCTCTCTTGGTGTTTCCGCACCCGGTCTTTCTGATTTCACCGCACTTGGCGCAACGGGTTGCACGCCTCTTAATCGGGCAGTCGAAGTGATTCTGCCGCCGTGATAGATTTGGATAATGGCTTTTGTGCCATTGACTTGGATGGCTTTGGCTAATTTTGCCAATTCTTCTATGTGATTGTCATCTGAAATGCCGTTTAACCCTTCCCAAGGCCCCATGCCGCCTTCATCAACATAGGTCGCGCCCACAATCACCGCACCCACTTCGCCTGATCGCAGTGCAAAATAATTCATCTCATCGCTGGTTACCACACCATTGTGAAAGGACATACACGTCACCATGGGCGACATCACGGTTCTGTTTTTTAAGGTCAATCCTCTTTTAAAGGTTAATTTTTCCGTCATTAAGGCACGAGCAGCTTGGTGTGTGCGCACAGTGGTTTGCAAATCCAGCATGGTGTTTTCTCTCTTAAATGGTGAATTGGTGCTTATTTTACTGATTTAAATTTAGAATAAAATACACAAATATAGAAACATATTTGCCAAATTTGGAAGGATAAATTAAAAGAAATGCCGTCTGAAACCGCACTTTGCGTGCCAAGTTTCAGACGGCCTTGTTATCCCTGCTAAAATCACATGCTCCCAAACCAGGGCATAGTTGGTGCATCACACAGGTTTTTGTGCGACAGCGCCATTGCTGGTTTCGGAAGCGGTCAGAATCGTTTTGCAAAAAGAATTAACCGTTAAATGATTGTCCAACTCAACCGTTCTGCCGTCAGGCAATTTAACCATCCCGGTCATTGTTGATAACAAATAACAATACATGCGTGTACCGTGAGCCGTTGGCCAATGGCTGTATGCTCTGCCGTGGGCGGCGATGGCAACATCAACTTCAACACCTTCTGCGTTCATTTTCAGATGCCATTTCACGGGTAAATTCATGCCAGTGCGAGGGTCTTCCCATTTTTCGGTAATGTCGAATGCGATATGATGGTCTTGCGAAGAGATATTGATTTGTTTGTCTTCATCATATTTGACGAACCCCAATTGAAAGCCATCTTTGACTTGGAAAAAGTTAATCTTAACGTCATTCACGATGGTATAAAGCCACCACATCCAATTGGGAGCAGGCAGATTTTTGATGGGGTCGTTCGATTGCCCGGTAATAATATGTTCTCTGACACCATAGCCGTTTTTGAATTCAAGCTGTTGGCTGCCCGTATCAATACGTCCATCAACGCTCACAAACGCATCATAACCAGCGCGGTCGCTTTTGTGTGCGTCTTTAAAAGCACCCCAGTTCCAAAGCGGTGTACCGATTTGCTTATAATGAAGGTCAAATTCTGCTCCGCCAGCTTTGCCTTGCAACGCCCACTCAGGTGGCTTGGCGACAAAACGCAATCCGTTAAAGTCCCAAGTCACTTTGTCTTGCTCGGCCATTACCTTGAGTTGTTCATAAGAGAGGCGCTCGCTCGGTGTCCAGCCCGCTTTGACAAAATCATTGTTCTTCATGGTGCCGCGCTGTGAACGGGGGATAACAATCAGCTGTATTTCTCGTTCCGCTGTCAAACCATCGCCCCAAATGCCTTCGCCATTGCCTGAAAGAATATAGCCTGCCGACCACAAAAGGATGTCGTAATCACCAGATTCAGCAACCACACCCAACGCAGTCTCCTCCCAAAGGTCTGTTTGGCTAGAAGGCTTGGACAAAGATTCTATATGCGTTTTTTCATCTTCAAGCGTCACATCGGTATGAGAATGCTCGATTGACTTGTACTTTTCGTTGTAATCTTCTATTTCTTTGAACTCATGATTGTTTTGCATAAGACTTCACCTTTTGTAAAGATAAAATTGATTGTATTTTAGCCAGCATCAAATACAGGCAATGCACCTTGACGGCATAAAAGCGCCTAACCAATTCATGCGGCAAGGCAAATTTATTATATAAAAATCTTGAATAAAAACTTGCCCATTGCCGTCAAAAACTTGCCTAATCCGCTCAAATTAAGTAAAGTAAGCCTTGATTAAAGCATTGGAAAATCTCATGTTTGAACCGCTGATTCATTTGCTTAAGCCTCATTTGCCAGTCAATCACCCCATTGAAACCAGCTTGTCGGGCGTGTTTATTTATCAGGCAATCTCTCCATTAAAAGATTTAACCTACAGTCAAAATTCCGGGTTGTATTTTTGTTTGCAAGGCAAGAAAACACTGCATGTCGGTAAACAAGTGCTGACGATGAGTGCGGGTGATTTCATGCTGTACCCTACCAAAGTGCCCGTTGTTACCCATGTTCAACATGCGGATAAGGATAAGCCGTATATTTCGTTTGCTTTTGCATTGAATAATCAGGAAATCGGGCAAATACTGAGGGAGATTCCAGAAATAGAATTGCCTGATACTGCCGAACCACTGCCAGCACCGATGCCGTCTGCATTGATTGAACCGCTCACCCGTTTGTTTCAACTGCTTCATCATCCGCAAGGGAAATCCGTGTTGCTGCCACTGATTCGCAAGGAGATTTACTATCATCTGTTGACCAGTCCGCAAGGGGCAGAACTGCGTCGCCATATCCATAAGCATTTACCTTATCTGCCCCAAATCAATCACGCCATTCGCTTAATTCAAGAAAACTTGACCGAACCGCTCAACATGGAGGAAGTGGCGGATCAAGTGGGATTAAGCCATTCGAGCTTCTTTCGTCATTTTCGCGAGATTACCTCTATCAGCCCCTTGCAATACCATAAAAATCTAAGATTGCAAAAAGCACGGGAGTTGATTGGTTTGAAAAAATGGAACATCGCCACAATTGCCTATCAAGTCGGCTACGCCAGTCCGTCCCAGTTTAGCCGAGAGTACTTTCGTTATTTCGGCGTTAATCCAAAAAAAAGACGGCGTATAAAAATTTGAATGCAATATTTTTGCCAAACACAATTCGTTTGATGAGATTGTTAAGATGATTGAACTGATTAGGTGATAATGTTCAGGCAGCCTGAATACTTTTTTATGGCATTATCCGTTGAAATTCAGAATAGAATACGCAAAAATAGAAATCTATTTGCCAAATTTGGAAAGATAAGCCAACCGTTTTCCATTGCGAAGCGTCCGCATTATCTTGAGAATTCCGTAGCTATCCCGAAAATAGAATGTATACTTTACCCTACCCTGATTTTTTTAAAAAGTTTTAGTTATAATTGAAACTTTTTAAATTTTATGTACAATAATCATCTATAACGAAAACAAAGGGTGGTTTTATGCAGCGAGATCTGGTTTACCGCAAACGGTATTTGGACAAGGTTCGCCCATTTATTGACAAAAAGCTGATTAAAGTCTTCACAGGGCAGCGGCGGGTCGGTAAAAGCTATCTGCTGTTTCAGATTATGCAGGAAATCAAAACGCTTGACGAAAATGCGCACATCATCTACATCAATAAAGAAGACCTTGCTTTCAGCCACATCAAAACCGCCGAAGAGCTGAACGCATACGTTCAAAGCGAGAAAAAGAGCGGTCGAAAAAATGCGGTTTTTATTGATGAAATCCAAGAAATTGACGGCTTTGAGATGGCTTTGCGTTCCTTGCTGCTGGATGACGAGCTGGATTTATACTGCACGGGCAGCAATGCCCACTTGCTTTCCCGTGATATTGCCGGGGCGCTGAGCGGGCGGGCGGTGGAAATCCATGTACACGCCTTGTCTTATTTTGAGTTTTTGCAGTTTATGCAGTTGGAAGACAGCGATAAAGCCCTCTCGCTGTTTTTGAAATACGGCGGTTTACCTTATTTGAAAGACTTGCCGTTGCAAGACAATATCGTATTTGAATACCTGCGTAACATTTATTCCACCATCGCCATTCGTGATATCGCCAACCGCTACGCCCTGCGAAATACGCAGTTTTTAGAACAGCTTACCCAGTTTTTGGCCAGCAATATCGGCAGTTTGTTTTCCGCCAAAAAAATCAGCGATTTTCTCAAATCACAGCGGATTTCAACCTCTGTCGCCCAAGTGCAAAACTATGCCCAATATCTTGCCAATGCCTTTGTTATTCACAAAGTGCCACGTTATGATATTGAAGGAAAACGAATTTTTGAAATCGGCGAAAAATATTATTTTGAAGATCTCGGTATCCGCAATGCCTTAATCGGCTATCGTGCGCAAGACCGTGGCAAACTCTTGGAAAATGCCATTTTTAACCATCTACAAATTGCCGGCTATGAAGTCAAAATCGGCGGTTTGAATAGCCAAGAAATTGATTTCGTCGCCGAAAAAAACGGCGAACGGATTTATGTGCAAGCCGCACTCTCCATCAACGAAGAAAAAACGCTTGAGCGGGAATTCGGCAACTTACTCAAAATCCAAGATAACTATCCGAAATTTGTGGTGACGATGGATGATTTTGACGGCAATAGTTATGACGGCGTGCTTTGTTTGAGTTTGAGGGCGTTTTTGGGGTGGTTGTTTGAAGAAGGTAGCGTGATGAATGCAGGCTAAATGTTGATAAAAGATAAACAGGAGAAACCACCATGGACTACAACGCCACCAAATTATTTACCAGTATCGTGCAGGCGGGCAGTTTGTCGGCGGCGAGTGAAAAAACCGGCGTGCCGATTTCCACCCTAAGCCGCAAGATGAACGAGCTGGAGCGGGATTTGGCGGTGCAGCTGCTGGAGCGTTCCAAGCTGGGGGTGAAGCTCACCGCCAAGGGGCAGGAATTTTTCAAACAGGTGCAGGTCGGCATCGAGCTGTTGCAGCAAGCTCAAAGTGCGGTGCAATCGGAGCATAAATTGCAGGGCAAATTGCGGCTGTCGCTGCCGCCTGCGTTTGACTGGTGGTGGGATTTGCTGATTGACTTCCAACGGCAATATCCTGATATACAGCTGTTTTGCCATGCGGGCGAGCGGGTGGTGGATTTGTTTGAAGACGGCATCGGTGTGGCGTTGCGATTGGGCGAATTGCACACCGATGATGTGATTGCCAAGCCGATTGGCGAGGTTCGCCGTATTTGGGCGGCAAGCCCCGAATTCATCACCCAACACGGTACGCCCAAAACCCCTGCGGATTTGCCGCGTTTTGCATTGGTGGGCTGGGCGAACACCGATGGCAGCCGCAACACACGTCAAATCGGTGCCTATAAATTCAAACCGGAATTTCTGTTTGCCAGCAACGACAGCCGCGCCCTGTTGCATTACGCCTTGGCGGGCATGGCGATTGGTGAATTTTCTGATTTGGCGGCAAGACCTTATCTGGCAAGCGGCGAGCTGGTGCAGGTGTTGCCCGATTATCCCGAACCCGGTTATCCGCTGCACTTGATTTACGCCGCCCACCGCCAACCATCGGCAATCGTGCGGGCGTATGTGGAATTTTGTGTGGGGTGGTTGAGGCAATGAAATAGGCCGTCTGAAACAGCACCTTGCTTTTTTGAACAAGTGAAGGGGGTTCAGGCGGCGTATTTATTTCTCTCTACAAATTCATACAGTAAAAGCCACAAGCTATAAAGATAGATCAGTGATATAATTGACGATTTTTAGATAAAAACGATATATTGTGCAGGGGCAATCATGGCAAGAAACGAAACCAAAACCGACTTGTGGGTTTATGACTTACTCAAAATCGCAGGGCTGAATTTATCCGCCCAAGGCAGTGATATTGTTGAGATTGATACCGCACTCAAAACAGCTTCCAAGTCCAAAACAGGCAACATCGGCCGCCCTGAATATTGCGGCGTGGTTCAAGATTTTTTGATTGTGATTGAAGACAAAGCCGACACGGCCAATCATCTCAAATTAAACGATAAAGAACTCATTTGTGACAATGCCGCAAGCGTACGTGATTTTGCCGTGAATGGGGCATTGCATTATGGTATTCATTTGGCCGCCAACACCAGCTACAAAAAAATCATTGCCATTGGCGTATCAGGCGATGAAAAACGCCACCGAATTACACCGCTCTTTGTAGATGAACGTGGGCAATACAAGCAGCTTGATGATGTAGAAACCTTTACCCTGTTCAGCGACAAAAACATTGAAGAGTATTACATCAAAAATATTCTAAAAGAAGACACACCAGAAGAAAAAACCACCGCTGAAATTCTAAGCGATGCTAAATCCCTGCACGAAGATTTACGTAACTACGGCAGCATTCAAGACAAAGACAAGCCACTGATTGTTTCAGGCATTTTGCTTGCCTTGCGAGAAATGGAACACAAAAATTTCTCTATTGACAATCTCACAGGTGACACTACCAAAACCGACGGCGAAAAAATCTATGCAGCGATTGAAGACAACTTGAACCGTGCCAAAGTCTCGCCACAGGTTAAAAAAGATAAACTATTAAGCCAATTTTTGGTGATTAAAGACACCAAGGCAATCAACGAAATCAACCGCACTTTGGGCAAAACCCCCATTAAACATTACACCGAATTTCTCTACGAACACATCTACAAAAATATTAAATATACCCAATCGGCAGAAGATTATTTAGGACGGTTTTATGGCGAATTTATGTCTTATTCAGGCGGAGACGGACAAACGCTCGGCATTGTTTTAACGCCCAAGCACATTGTTGAATTGTTTTGTGATTTGGCGGACTTGTCGCCTGACGACAGCGTATTTGACCCTTGCTGCGGCACAGCTGGCTTTTTGATTGCAGCCATGCACCATATGCTGCAACAAGCCGACAGCGAAACCCAAAAACGCAATATTCGTAAAAACCAACTGCACGGCATGGAATTGCAGCCTTATATGTTTACCATCGCCACTACCAACATGATTTTGCGTGGCGACGGTAAAAGCAATTTGGAACAAGAAGATTTCTTGAAACAAAATCCTGCCAAATTACAGACCTTAAGTTGTAATGTCGGCATGATGAACCCGCCTTATTCGCAAGGCTCAAAAGCTAATCCAAATTTATACGAAATCGCCTTTACCGAGCATTTGCTGGGCACACTTGTAGAAGACGGCAAAGCCATTGTGATTGTGCCGCAATCATCCATGACAGGCAAAACCAAAGAAGAGCAGGCGATAAAAAATAATATTCTTAAAAAGCACTCTTTAGAAGGCGTAATAACGCTTAACAAAAGCACTTTCTACGGCGTAGGTACAAATCCCTGTATCGCTGTCTTTACCGCAGGCGTGCCACATGATAAAGACAAGCTGGTGAAATTCATCAATTTTGAAAACGACGGCTTTGAAGTACAAAAGCACCGTGGCTTGGTAGAAACTGAATCCGCCAAAGATAAAAAAAGCCATTTGCTAGATGTATGGTTTGGCCGCAGCCAAGCCGAGACCAAATTTTGTGTAAATACCACCATTGAAGCCGAAGATGAATGGCTGCATTCGTTTTATTATTTTAATGATGAAATTCCAAGCGAAGCCGATTTTGAAAAAACCATCGCCGATTATCTCACCTTTGAAGTAAATATGAACCGCCCCGCTTTTATAGGAGACCGTTTATCTTGAGTCAAGCCGCTTTGGCCGACTCCTCCAGTTGGCGATAATACGCCATTTCATACTCAGCCGGCGGCACATAGCCGATCGGCTCCAGTAAACGGTGGTGGTTAAACCAATCCACCCATTCTAACGTTGCCCACTCCACATCCGCCAGCCCCCGCCAAGGCCGTTGGTGGTGGATCACTTCCGTTTTGTAAAGGCCGTTGATCGTTTCGGCCAGTGCATTGTCGTAAGAGTCACCCGTGGTGCCCACCGAAGCCTTTACCTGTGCCTGGCGCAGCCGCGCGGTGTAACGTATCGACAGATACTGGCTGCCCCGGTCGCTGTGGTGGATGACCCCTTTCGGGCGCCGGGCATGCAAAGCCTGCTCTAATGCATCCATCACCATCTCGGTGTCCATCCGCTTTGACACCTTCCAACCGACAATGCGCCGGGCAAAGACATCAATCACAAAAGCGGTATAGACAAAGCCTTGATGGGTGGCAACGTAGGTGAAATCGGCCACCCATAGCTGATCGGGTTTCTCAGCGCTGAACCGGCGTTTCACCAAATCACTTGCCCGTTGTAGTTTGGGATCAGCAATGGTGGTGCGTTTGCCTTTGCCCCGCCACACACCCTGCATTTGATGCCTGCGCATCAGGCGTTCGACTGTACAGCGGGCAACGCGGTGCTTGTTGCGCAACAAAGCCTGCCAGACTTTACGTGCACCGTAGATTTGGCGGCTCTGCTGCCAGATGTTGCGGATAAGGATGAGTAGCCGTTCATCTTTCAGGCAGCGTTGGCTGCGCTGCTGCGGATGTTGGGATTGCTGCCGATGGCGATAGTAGCTTGACGGGGCAATCGGCAGGATGCGGCAGATTGACTCGACCCCGTAAGCGGCTTTGTGGTGGTTGATGAAGTCGACCATTACTTCGGTTTGCGGTCGAGTTCCGCCCGGGCAAAAAAAGCGGCGGCCAATCGCAGGATTTCATTGGCACGCTGTAATTCTTTATTCTCTTTTTCCAGCTGTTTGATGCGCCGGGCATCGTTAACGGCTTGGCCGTTATCCGCCATATCGGCTTCATGCCGCTTAACCCAGCTGCGCAGGGTTTCGGCTGAGCAGCCTATTTTGGCGGCGATGGCGACAATGGCTGCCCATTGGGTCGGGTATTCGCTGCGTTGTTCTTGCAGCAGACGAATGGCTCGTTGTTTGACTTCGGGTGAATATTTGCTTTTCATGGTGAGATTCTCTCAGAAAGTTGTGTCTCCCGGAATCTCGGGGCGGTTCAACGCACGTTACCGCATTAATGCCTAAGATAGAAATCAATAAGTACGCATTACTATTTATAGCAAGAAGTATTACTGCACAAAGAGATAAATTTAGTCATGGTTACTCATTAAATAACGATAGACTAAATGCTCAAAAAATAATGTTGCCAATTGTCCAAACAACCAACACACTGGAAGCAGCACAGCACAGCACAGC
>NZ_VDHB01000136.1:0-906 GCF_006227735.1 Testudinibacter sp. 'clade 2' | reverse complement strand
CTATTGATTTCGGCTTACGCCTAGATTGTGCTCATTTTAAACGACAACTCAAAATATAAACAAACATCAACAGACCCTAATGTCTGAGAGTTGCATTGAAATCTCTCTGTTGCGACTACTATACAAAAAACAAATTCAATATGCAATTTTTTTAAAAAGATGTTTTATATTTTTATTTTAATTGTTTTGGAAATCAGTTGGCGCGAAAGTTTAAGTAGGAAAACGCTGGAATTTGCTTTTTATGAAAAGCAATTTTAAAAAAAATGGTTTTTTCTGAATTTTCTTTCTATAATTCAGTAGCAAACATCAATAAACCCTACATAACGCGAGAGAAATTTATGGAAAAAGATACACAACCGGACTCTGTTTCTTCGGTGTTAAAAGTTTTTGGCATTTTGGAAGCATTGGCGGAGCAGAAAGAGATCGGGATTACCGATCTGGCACAGCGCTTGATGATGTCTAAAAGTACGACCTATCGCTTTTTACAAACCATGAAAACATTGGGGTTTGTTTCGCAGCAAGGGGAGAGTGACAAATATGGATTGACGCTGAAACTATTTGAGTTGGGCGCCAAATCGTTGGAGTATGTGGATCTGATCAGCTTGGCGGATAAAGAGATGCGGGTTATTTCGGAACAAACCAACGAAGCCCTGCATTTAGGCGCATTGGACGGCACGGAAATTGTGTATTTGCATAAAATTGATTCCGGTTACAACTTGCGCATGCAATCGCGTATCGGACGACGTAACCCACTTTACAGCACCGCAATCGGCAAAGTGCTGCTGTCGGATTACACAGATGAAGAGGTGCAAAAAGTATTACAACCGGTCGAATTTGTGAAACATACCGCGAAGACCCTGGAGAACATCGAGCAACTGCAACAGGCTTTGCTGCAAGTGCGGTCAC
>NZ_VDHB01000135.1:0-3319 GCF_006227735.1 Testudinibacter sp. 'clade 2' | reverse complement strand
TCATATAACACTCTTTCTACTAATTTTGCAGCAGGATCTTTAACCGCACTTTGTGCCAGCAGCTTCTCTTTTTGTTGATTATCGAAATGATTGATATATGCCACTGTTGCCAAAAAGCCAGCAACACCAAGACCAACGAGCGATAAGACCAGTTTTTTCTTCATAAAATAGCACTCCTCACAGGGTAAAATAATGAAACTACAACTTAGGAGGTAGTTTCTCCTATTTACGCTCTGGTTTTATTGATTAATATCAATAGATTTAATTTGTAAAACCTATTGTTTTAATAGTTATAATTTTTGTGTGGATTTAGTGTTATAATTTTGCAATATCATATTGTATAATTTATATACAAGCCTATCACTTTTCCTAAAATTGTAGGGACTATCATGCCATTTAAATTAAATCCACTTTCTGCGCTTATCATCACCTGCTTTATTCCGGCTTACACTGTCGCTTCGGTCGTTCGTTCGGATATCCCGTATCAGACTTATCGAGATTTCGGTGAAAATAAAGGTCAGTTTCGCCCTGGCGCTGTCAATTTGCCGATTTACGGTAAAAATGGCGAGCTGATCGGCACTTTAGACAAAGCACCGATGATCGATTTTAGTGCCGCCAGTAAAGATGGAATTGGCACCTTGCTCACGCCACAATATACAGGCAGTGTTAAACATAATGTCGGTTATACCGGATTGCAGTTTGGCGGAACCGGCAATAATCCGGATTATTTACGCCACACTTATCAAATGGTGGATCGCAATAACCACGCCACACTGGATTACCACACCCCTCGCTTGCATAAGTATGTTACCGAAGTTGCACCGGCGAATATTCTCGGACTTGATAGAGATGCCTATTTGGATCAAACTCGTTTCCCTGTGCTATACCGCACCGGCAGTGGTACTCAATATGTGCGTGATCCCGAATGGAATACCACTTGGTTGGCTTACGCCTACGATTATTTAATAGGTGGAACCGTCAGTGCATTGTATAAACCGGGTTATCCGCAAGAGGTGCGGGCTAATTCCGGGCTATTATATAATTTAGAAAACAGCCCACTGACCACTTATGGTGCGTCCGGTGACAGTGGTTCAGGCTTATATGCTTGGGACACTCAAACCCAGCAATGGATCCTCATCGGCTTTCAAAAAGGAAGCTGGGGGGAAAAAGCCAATCCAACAACGACTGATACCAACTGGATGGTTTATCAAACCGCCTATAATCAAGGATTGTATGCTGAAGACACCGATCCGACGGTAAATAATACTCAAAATTTGATTTGGGCCAATAACAGTGATGGCAAAACCAGCCATTTCAGCCAGAATGATAACCAAAGCTGGACATTACATGTCAAAGATACCACTGTGCCAGATAGCTATAGTGGTGGCTATAATGTTGCCATGAATGCCGGTAAAAATATCACCTTAAACGGTAACGGTGGCAACATTTTATTGCAAAGCAGCATTAATCAAGGCGCGGGTGGCTTAACGTTTAATAATAATTATCGGGTAACCCCGGAAAGCAACCAAACTTGGCAAGGTGCAGGGATTATTGTCAATGCGGGGAAAACCGTAGAATGGCAAGTCAATGGTGTGGAAAATGACTTTTTGCACAAATTGGGCAGCGGTACTTTGCGAATCAATGCCAAAGGTAAAAATCCGGGTAGTTTAAGTGCGGGTGATGGCATCACGGTGTTAGCTCAGCAAGCGGATGAAAACGGTGCGCAGCAAGCATTTGATAAAGTGCGGTTGGCCAGTGGTCGTCCAACAGTGGTATTGCAGGATGACAAGCAGGTCAATCCGAATAATATCTACTTTGGTTATCGCGGTGGACGTTTGGATCTCAACGGTAATAACCTAAGTTTTATTCAAATTCATAATGTGGATAATGGTGCGCAACTGGTTAATCATAACGCAGAAAAAGCGGCTAATATCAGGGTAACCGGTGAACCTGAAGTGGTATTTAATACAAGAAATAACAGCCAAAGCGGCACCCCTAACACACTGTATAAACACATCAACCGCAGCGGTAACGCAGAATATTGGTATCTCAAAACAAGCACCTATACCTTTTACCCAGGGGCAGCAGGCAATTGGGCTTGGGATTATCTGGGTAATGACGAAGCTCAAGCTATCGAACGCTATTTAACACGGAAAAATGCCTTGCTATCGCCCATGTTTCAAGGTGTCTTAGGCGAAACCGATGCAAGCAAAACCAATGGTAGCTTGAATTTCAATTACACCGCACCATCGGCTTCCTCAATCTATACGCTATCCGGCGGCAGCAACCTCAACGGTGAAATCAAGGTTGATAAAGGCACATTGCTATTATCCGGCTACCCAACCTTACATGCCGAAGATGTCACCGGCGACAGGGCCGGTTATGTGTGGCGTAAAGATGTAGTCATTGACAATGATTGGGTGACCAGTCACTTTAAAGCTGACACCTTCAAAGCAACCGCTGGCGCTACCTTGCAATTGGGTAATTATGCGAATTTAGAAGGGAATATCGTCGCTGACAACAACAGCAACGTCAGTTTAGGCTACAGCAAAGGAGATAATGGATGGAACAACAGTTGGAAGTGTACCCGTAGTGACAGTAGCGGTGTCGTCAGCTGTAGCCAAACCGCACTTAGCGATGCGCTTTACGCCGATCTTCCTTATGCCAGTGTGAAAGGCAATATTACCTTAGGTGAGAACGCTAATTTAAATTTTGGCAAAACTCAATATCAAGGACAGATTCAAGCCGCCGCAAACAGCAACACTCATCTGATGCGTGACGCTAGCTGGACCATGAGCGGCAATAGTACCCTTGGGAATCTATCACTAGACGCCGGATCAGTCGTGAAATTGAATGGTAATCCGCAAAGCGGCAACTTTAACACCTTAACCGTCAATAGTAATTTAAGTGGTGATGGCCGTTTTGAATTGAACAGTACTTTTGCCGATCTAAAAAGTGACAGGGTCATTGTTAATGGTTTAGCCAGCGGTAACTATACTCTTGCCTTACATGACAGCCTGAAAGATCCAACCAGTAAAGTTAATCTACTACCCTTACTGACGTTAAATAATGCTACACAAAATTGGGAAAATGTGACAGCGACCCTTGAGAACGATCATTTGGATCTGGGGGCTTATCGTTACACATTACAGCACATTGATAACCATTTTGCCCTGTACAATGCGCTACTGCCGGATATTATCGCTAAAGAAAAGGCAGAAGCTGAAGCCGCAGAAAAAGCCCGTTTGGAAGCAGAAGCCAAAGCAGCGGCTGAAGCGGCAGAAAAAGCCCGCTTAGAAGCAGAAGCCAAAGCCGCTGC
>NZ_VDHB01000134.1:0-7872 GCF_006227735.1 Testudinibacter sp. 'clade 2' | reverse complement strand
TAATAATCCAATGCATAAATAACCCCATATGAGTTAAAGCATTCTTGACAGGCAAATCATTTGGATAATCCTCATTAAGATGCCATTTTATATCATCATATTTCATATTAATCCCTTACAGTTGTTTCTATGGTTATTACTTTATTTTTTAGGTTCTCTGGTGCATTTTTTCCAATAATTTTAGCTCCAGTATTAGCCATTGAATTATCTTTTAAAATTTGCAGGCTGCTTCTTTTTGCATTACCACTTTTCACTTCAATCGCAGAAATAATATCATCTTTTTTAACCATATGATCTATAACCCTTCTAGAATATTCAGTTTTAACTGATACTTGACTACCTAGAATGTTATATCCTTCTTTGAGTAATTCCCTTTTTACTTCATGTTCTCTTTTTTTTCCTCTTTTTGAATTATTCTTTAGTGTCATTCTTTTCTTATTATTGATTTTTGCTAAGTTTAGTTTTTCAGTTGAAAGCTCAGATTTAATGAAATTTTTAGCTTCTGCTTTTATATCATTTAATCCTAGTTGAATCTTTCTTAATCCTTTTCTCATTGAAGATATTGAAGGAGGAGAAGACATTTCTATAGCCACAAGAAGAACTTTCTCTCGAGGTGAAAACTCTTCTTCAATATCAGTTACAATAGCATTGTGAGCCGGTCATAATTTTTGCACCACAGCTTGTTCTATCACCTTCCCGTGCTGCAGATTGATTGTGCAGGAACACTGTTTCACTACCTGAGGCGATGACTTTAAGACTGTGGTTATTGCAGTTTATGGAATTATTTAAACCAGCAAATGCAGCTGGTTTACCATTGATAAAAATTGAATTTGAACCTTGTGTAATATATCCGTCCTCACCAGATAAACAGTTGTCTACGAATTTACGTGTTGCTTCTGCAGCTTTTTCAGCCCAATCTGGTTCACGGGTTTGCGATGTTTTCGTATTAAGAGATCGGCTTGCTTCAAATAGCATAAAACCGATACGAGCAGCGGCTCCAAATGGGCCTAGAAAGCCTGCGAGAATATAAGGCGAAGATGAAATAATGCCACCTACAATTGCTCCAGTAGTTACTCCTAGAAGGCTTTTATGCTTGATTGTATCACCAACTCGTGCGAACGGAGCGATATTTTCCCGTTTGCCAACAAGGTGAACTTTAGATCGTGGGAAACTATTAATGCGCGTCGTTATCCGTTGAATAGCTTCAGCAGAGATTTCTTCACCAGTTTTAGGTTTATTCTCCATTTCAGTTATTTCCTTTGTTCTATATATCAAAAATATAATTTAACTCGACAACCGCCGTGCCTCGACCACATCGTTAATCCGCAGCAGCGAAGATAAAATCCGCCCCAGCATCTCGACGTTGCCCAGTTCGATCTCCATATCAATGGTGGCGGTCATGTTTTTGACGTCGCTTTTACTGGAGACACGCAGCACACTGACTTTTTCGTTCGCCAGCACCGTGGTGATGTCGCGCAGTAAACCGGTGCGATCGTTGGCGACCACTCGAATCACCAGATTGAATTTGGTGTTGAAACTTTTACCCCACACCGCTTCCACCACCCGCTCCGGACAGACTTCTTGCAGATTCAACACCTGATCGCAGTCGGCACGGTGAATGGAAATGCCACGTCCTTGGGTGATGTAACCCAAAATCGCATCACCCGGAATCGGTTGACAGCAGCGAGCAATGTGGTGCATCAGGTTGCCAACTCCTTCCACTACAATTTGCCCTTTGCCGCTGCTGGTTTTGTTTTGCTGTTTGCTTTCTACCTGACGCAAAATATGCTCATCAACCTGTTCGGCAGAGGGTTTCAACAGTTTGCCTTGTAAGTAGTTGCTCAGTTGATTCAGGCGAATATCACCGTTGCCGATACCCGCATAAAGATCATCAAGTTGTTTCAAATTGTAGCGTGGTAATGCGTACTCTTCGATCTGCTTATGGTTCAGTCCCAGTTTGAGCATTTCTGCTTCCAACTGCTCTTTGCCAAGCGGAATATTTTTCTCGCGATCCAAACGTTTGAACCATGCCTGAATTTTGGAGCGTACCCGATTGATCGTGACAAAACCAGTGTTCGGATTCAGCCAGTCACGGCTTGGATTCGGATTTTTCTGGGTGATAATTTCCACTTTATCCCCCATTTGTAATTTGTAGGTGAACGGCACAATTCGATCCGCGACTTTAGCGCCGATACAGCGGTGCCCGACTTCGCTGTGGATAGTATAGGCAAAATCCAACGGTGTCGATCCGCTCGGCAAATCAACGATATCCCCTTGTGGTGTAAATACATAGATTCGATCGTCGAAGATTTTGCTACGGGTCTCCTCCATCATGTCGCCGGATTGGCTCAAATCATGCTGCCACGCCAAGACTTGACGTAACCAACTGATTTTCTGTTCATAATCCGCCCTGCCTCCGGTGCTACCCTCTTTATATTTCCAGTGAGCCGCCACGCCCAATTCAGCATCATCGTGCATTTTTTGGGTGCGGATTTGCACTTCAATCACTTTTTTCCCTTCGCCCCACACGACGGTATGAATCGATTGATAGCCGTTTGGCTTCGGATGCGCCACATAATCGTCAAACTCAGCAGCGATATGTTTAAAATGACTGTGGACAATACCGAGTGCGGTATAGCAATCTTCCAATTTATCCACAATAATCCGCACTGCACGAATATCAAACAGCTGCTCGAACGGCAGATTTTTCTTCTGCATTTTTTTCCAAATGCTGTAAATATGCTTTGGACGCCCATACACTTGCGCACCTTGCGGCAGTTCGGCTTGTAGATCACGCTCAATCACCGCAACAAAATCATGGATATAGGCTTCACGATCGCGGCGCTTTTCCTGCAATAATTTAGCGATTTGGCGGTAATGCACCGGATCAAGATAGCGGAAACAGTAGTCTTCCAACTCCCATTTTAACTGCCCGATGCCCAAACGGTTGGCAAGCGGGGCGTAAATATTGCTGCATTCGCGCGCAGCTAAGATTTTTTCCGGTTCGGAGATAAAATTGTTTTCTTCACGTAAAAACGCAATCCGCTCCGCCAATTTAATCACCACGCAGCGGAAGTCGTCCACCATCGCCAGCAGCATGCGGCGCACATTATCCACCTGCAAATTGCTGCTCGACTGGCTGGCGCTCAATTGACGGATACTGTCCATATCCACCACACCTTTCACCAGCTTGCGAATGTCGTTGCCGAAATCCTCTTTAACATGGTCATAATTGATGATTCGTCGCTTCACCAAAGGGAATAACATCGCAGCAATCAGACTGTCTTGATCCATATTCAAGCCACTCAACACCTCTACCATTTCGCTAGCAGAGTAGAGCAAATATTGCTGCTCTTTTGCCTCCAAATCCGCTAATTTGCCGCAATTATAGTGCCAAGTTTCGATTAACTTTTGACGAACCACAGGAGTGAGCGTCAAACTCTCACTCCAATCCTCAATCACAAATTGCTCGGGTGAGAGCAAATGCGATGCACGAATGGCTACCATATTATTCTCCCTGTTTGCTGGTTAGCATTTGTTGGTTAGCGCTTTTTAAATAACGTGATTGATTCCAAATGCGCTGTATGCGGAAACATATCAATCGCCGCACTTTTTTCAATTTGATACCCCTGTTGCAACAAATATTCACTGTCGCGCACCAATGTTGCCGGATTGCAAGAAACATACAAAATACTGTTCGGGCGCAATTCGCAAATATGCGGCAGCGCAAACAGCGCACCGCTGCGTGGCGGGTCGAGCAGCACTTTGTCAAACGCCTGTTTCACCCAAGGTTGATCACTGAAAGTACGGTCCAAATCCGTTTGGTAAAATTCAACGTTGGTTACGCCATTGACAAGCGCATTCTGCTTCGCCTGCGCCACCATCTCGGCGACTCCCTCAATCCCGACCGCACTTGCTACTTTGGACGCCAAGGGCAGGGTAAAGTTTCCCATGCCGCAAAATAAATCCAACACCCGATCGTTCGGTGACAACGCCAGCCAGTCAAGGGCGGTATCGATCATTTTTTGATTTAAAGTGCGGTTCACCTGAATAAAATCCCGCACCGCAAACGCCAACCGCTGTCCGTTAGCCAACTGATAATAAGGGGTGTCGCCATACCAGTGTTGAATCTGGTATTCCTGTTCGCAAACAAACAGTTGTAATTGCTGTTCAGCGGCAAACTGCAACAACCGCACTTTGTCATCGGCTTGCACTTGCCCCGCATGGCGCAATAACATCGCCACACCGTTATCGGCTGCGACCAGTTCGATATGTCCCAATTGTGCTTTGCTCTGCCATTGTGGTAGCCATGTTTGCAATGCCGCCAACACCGCATTCAAGTGCGGTTCGGCAACAGCGCAATGTTGGATATTGACAATCGATTTCGAACGCCGTCGGCGCAAACCGAGTGACAAGGTTTGGCTTTTTTTATCGAATAAAATGCTCAAGCGCAACCGACGACGATAGCCCCACTCATCAGCGCTTAACAATGGTTGAAAAGCAATTGTCGGCTGCAAACGGCTTAAACGCTGCTGTAGCGCTTGCTGCTTCACCTGCTGTTGCAACGTTATTGGAATATGCTGCAGTTGACAACCGCCGCATTCGGCATAATGATCGCACTTTGGCTCAATGCGCTGCTCAGAATGCTGCAAAATTTTTTGTGCCACTGCGTGCCCATACTGCTTTTTCTCGTCCAGCACCCGCACTTCCACGGTTTCCTGTGGCAACGCATTTTCCACAAACCAGGTTTTACCCTGCAAACGGGCAACTCCCAACCCTTGATAATCAAGATCAGTTATCTGCAGCGTCAGTTTTTTCGGGGTTTTGCCTTGCTTGCGTTCAGTATAAAAAAGAGCCATAGCGGAGTACTTTTCGGGTTAGCCAACATTTAAGCCGCTATTATAAAAGCGAAACCACAGAATGCGAAATAATCTGTGGGGATTATTTATAATTCACGCCAGTTTGCACAGCTGCACCGTGCATTTATGAAATAGTTGATACCGCACTTTACCGTTATAAAACGTAAAGTGCGGTAGTCGTTATCCGACTTGAGGGTTAACCCAATTTTCATTAGGTGGTTGCTCTGCAAGGGAGACAATCATGTTGTCCACCGCACAGCGTACCATGTTATAGCGGGTTTCTATGGTGGCTGAGCCAATGTGCGGCAATAGCACGACATTTGGTAACGCCATTAACGGAGAATTTGGCGGCAAAGGTTCGACCTCAAATACATCTAATCCGGCAGCTTTTATCGTACCATTTTGTAACGCTGCCACCAGTGCCTGTTGATCAACAATTTTTCCGCGTGCGCCATTAATTAAAATAGCGCTCGGTTTCATTAACGCTAATTTTTCGGCGGAGATCAGCCGCTCTGTGGACGGCAATAATGGCAGGGTAATACAGACAAAATCTGCACGCTGCAATAGCTCGTCCAAAGAACAACGTTGCGCTTGATATTGCTGCTCAACCTGAATATTCGGTTTATTACTCATATATAAAACTTTCATATCAAAACCACAATGCGCTCTTTTTGCTACTGCGCTTCCGATCCGCCCCATGCCCAAAATACCAATGGTTTTATGATGTACATCCGTTCCATAATATTCATCCCCGATGCTGCGCTGCCACTCTCCCGCTCGCACCAACATCGAAAGTTCGACTGCACGGCGTGCGGTGGCTAAAACTAAGGTAAAAATCGTATCTGCGGTGGTATCGGTTAATACTGTCGGCGTATGCATCAGTCGGATTCCACGCAAAGTTAAATCGTCCACATCGAATTGATCATAACCAACCGAAATAGTGGAAATTGCTTTTAATTTAGGAGCAAATTGCAGCAAATCCTGTTTAATCGGTACGCTGGCACCGATTAAACCGTCCGCCTGTGCTAATGCTGCGATAAATTCTGCACGGTTATCGGAGGTAATACCATCAAAAGTTATCAAATTAAAAGATTCAGCCAATCTGGCTTGCTGCTCTTGTGGAATTTTTTTATACAGAATAACATTCTTTTTCATTCATTTATCCTTAAAATGCGGTTTGATTTAATGCATCAAATCTCACCTAGCTGCGCTCGGTTTGGCAATCCTTCGCTATCGCCGATCGCCTGTATCGCAAGCGAACCTATACGGTTACCGCGTTCCACAGCCTGCTGCAACGTTTTTCCTTCCAATAATGCGCTGATAACACCGACAGCAAAACCATCACCGGCGCCGACCGTATCCACCACATTTTCGATGAAACAAGCCGGAGCAGTACCTTGATTTCCCTGATGATCTTTAAAATAAGCACCTTGTTCACCTAATTTAATAATCACGGCTTTAACCCCTTGTTCCAGATAAAAATCTGCAATCGCTTCGCTAGAAGTTAAGCCGGTCAAAATATAACCCTCTTTAATTCCCGGCAACACCCAATCGGCTTTGAAAGCGAGTTGATTCAAGTGATAAACCATTTCTTGCTCACTTTTCCAAAGCGTCGGGCGCAAATTAGGATCAAAAGAAACGGTTTTTCCTGCGGTTCGCATAAAATCAGCAAAGTGCAACGATAATTGATAGGTACTATCGGATAACGCTGCCGCAACACCACTGAGATGTAAATGACGCGCATTTAAGAAAGCATCAGGATTGAAATCTACTAGCGATAAATGGCTGGCTGCCGAGCCTTTACGAAAATATTCCACTGCTGGATCTGTTCCGTTCACCGCTTTTGATTTCAGTTGAAATCCGGTCGGATAGCGTGAGTCGATAGTGACTAATTCACTGTGAATATTTTCTTTAGCCAGTTGTTGCAAGATAAATTTTCCGAAAGAATCATGACCGACTCGGCTTAACCACGCAACCTCAAGCCCCAATCTCGCCAGTCCGATAGCCACATTCAGTTCTGCCCCAGCTGCTCGCTTGGCGAAGTGGTTGATTTCAGATAACTCTCCAAATTCAGTAGCAACAAACATCACCATTGCTTCGCCATAAGTGATGACATCTAATAACGGTTGGTTTGACATCTTATTATCCTTTTAATAATTCGACAAAATACAAGGATGTGGCGACCAAATTTTCGCCAATTAATGGAAACTCAATTCCCAGTGGGACATCTTGTGAAAAATTCCGTTGCACAATTTGTACATAATTATCCGCTCTCCCTGTTGGTGGAACTGCGCTTAATTTTCCGGCAGCATCAAGTGCGGTTGACTTAAGATGCACATAACCAACATAAGGCGCCAATTTTTGTGCAGCAGTTTGCGGATCTTGCTGCACCCAAGCCCAATTACCACTATCGAAAGCCAAACGTAGCGGTAACTTATGTTGTTTCAACCATTCGGCAAAAGCAGCCATGCTGTGTAGATTACCGCTTTTTAGCGCTTGATCATTTTCGATAACACATAATATATCGGGGTAAATACGGTTTACTGCCGCTAATCTCTCTGCCAAAACCGATGACATATCCAACTGAAAATCACCAAGAGAAAATTTGATCAACTTGGCATCGAGCTGTTTTGCTTCATCAAAATACTGTTCAATATTTGGATTAATCTCGGTTTTTTGTTCTGGAAACTGTTGCAAAAATAGTGAAAAAGGAACCGAGTAAAAACACTCCAACTGCTGGTGTTTAATAGCTTGTGCCAGTTCGGACAATTGTGATAATTCTTCAGCGGAAAACAGTTCGCGACGAATTTCAACCCCGTCGGCTCCGGCTGCTTTAACAGTTGCCAGAATTTCTTTCTGACCACCGATTTCTTGGATGTAGTCCGAGCCGTAAGATGAAGTGACAATGATAATTTTTCTAGCCATAGCCTATATTTCCTTTATTTTGGTCTTCCATATCAATGGAACCGATACCAAAGAATAAAAAATGAATTCATACTAGGGTCTGTTGATC
>NZ_VDHB01000133.1:0-1399 GCF_006227735.1 Testudinibacter sp. 'clade 2' | reverse complement strand
AAAGTCGTGAAGTTTAGTGATTCTAAACGAACGACTTTTAACGCCGCTGTAGTAGCGAAAAGTAATGGCGAAAAAGCGTCATAGTCCTACGGATTGTGTTTAAAATGAGCACACTCGTCGTTGTAACCCTCATCAATAGTCCCACTATTGATTTCGGCTTACGCCTAGATTGTGCTCATTTTAAACGACAACTCAAAATATAAACAAAGAGCAACAGACCCTATTTAAATAAAGTCTTTTCTCATCGGGGTAAAATTATCCAGCAGCACGCCGGCTTGCAAGCAGCGGCAGCCGTGCATGATGTTGGGTTGTTTATATAAAACATCGCCGGCTGTGACAATTTGAGTTTGGTCGCCAATGGTAAATTCAAATTCGCCGCACAGAACATAGGTCAGTTGTTCGTGCGGGTGGCTGTGCATAGCACCAACGGCACCTTGTTCGAAATGCACTTCCACCGCCATTATATTTTCGCTGTAGGCTAAAATTTTGCGTTTCACGCCATTACCTAAATCTTCAAGTTTAAGCGTATCGGCATGAATAAAATTGCAATCTTTCGACATAGCGGCTCCTATCTCGCCAGCCAACCGCCATCGACGGCAATAGTGTAGCCGTTGATATAATCGGCGGCGCATGAGGCTAAAAATACGCAAGGGCCGGCAACATCACTCGGCGTTCCCCAGCGCCCGGCGGGAATGCGATCCAAAATTTCTTTACTGCGTTCGCCATCGCTTCTTAAGGCGGCGGTGTTGTCGGTTGCCATATAACCCGGTGCAATTGCGTTGACATTAATATTGTGTTTTGCCCATTCATTCGCCATGGCTCGGGTGATCCCCATGACCGCACTTTTTGAGGCGGTATAAGACGGCACACGAATTCCGCCTTGGAAAGAGAGCATCGACGCAATGTTAATAATCTTGCCGCCGTGTCCTTGTGCGATAAACTGCTTGGCAACCGCCTGTGACAGGAAAAATACGGTTTTCAAATTGATATTGATCACCTCATCCCAATTTTGCTCGCTGAAATCGATGGCATCTTCGCGGCGGATAATCCCAGCATTGTTGACTAAAATGTCGATTTTACCAAATGCGGCAACGGCTTTTTCGACAATTGACGGAATGCTGCTTTGTTGCATCAAGTTGGCTTGAATATTGATAAACCGGCGTCCGGTGGCTTCGATTTTTTGCCGAGTTTCGCTCGGCTCGCTCAAATTAACGCCGACGATATCACAGCCGGCTTGTGCTAAGCCCAGCGCCATGCCTTGCCCCAATCCAGTATTGCAACCGGTGACCAAGGCGACTTTTCCTTCTAAGCTGAATGAATTCATAAACATGTGGTTATCTCCTTTCGTATTATATTTTGAATATTAGGGTCTGTTGATGTTTGTTTATAATTTGAGCTA
>NZ_VDHB01000132.1:0-18124 GCF_006227735.1 Testudinibacter sp. 'clade 2' | reverse complement strand
GAAACTCCAAAAAGTTTCATTATGAATTTACTATCAGCACTCATTAAGACTTTAGTTTATTTTTTTCGTCCCACTGAAACTCAGTAAGACTTTACCAATGTCTTGCACAAGTGCCCACACAGATTGTCTGATATATTGTTAAAGAACAAATTTCAACAGTTCACTTATCTAGTTCGCCGTGGAAAGGAGGCACATAATACTGCACCCAAAAATTAAGTCAATACTTTTTTTTATAAAAAGATCCGAATCTTTATCAGTTGATCTTTTTTTATCCAAAAAAATTATTTACATGCCGATAACGACACATTCTGCAACACTTTTCGCTTTTTGCAAGCCACTATTAGCAGTGGCGCGATCACCCAATGGCCCGATAAAAATTCGGTTCCAGTTTGCGCTGCTGGAAATTCTTGCATCAAAACCAGCCATAACTAGCTTAGCTTGCAAGTTTTCTGCTTGCTGCCGATTTTTAAATGCACCACATTGCAATCCAAATTTTGCTGTTGTTGTTGCCGTGGTCGTACTTGGTGTTTTTGCCGTGCTATTCTTCTCTATTTGTGGCTTAGTTTGCGATTTAGCCTGAACAATTTCAGCTGTTTTTTCAGTGGCTTTCGCTATCGGCTGTGTTTTTGTTTTTTCCGTTGGTGTAACTGGATTAGCTGCTGCATCTTGTTGTGCGGCAGCTTGTTGTGGCGTTGCAGCACTCACTTGAGTTCCTGCACTCTTATCCACTTTTGCCACCTCAGTTACTTGGGCATCCCGTTCCAGCAGCTGCAAAATTCGTTTCTGCTCTTCTGTCAGATTTTGTACTTTATCTAAACTTTTCTGACTGTTATCAACCGGAATTTCACGCGTTTCCAAATCACGGATATAACTCCACACTTCCTCCGGACGGCTAGGCAGAGTGCTTTTCGGCTTATTATTCTCTTCAACTTTTTCGGGATTGGCAACAATACCGTTTTCGATTGATTTCTCTTTTAATAAATATAATCCCGCTGCAAACACAGCAACTATAGCCGCGGCAATCATCAGTAACAATCCCTTGTTTACCCGATTCGTTTTTTTCTTTGATTTTGCTCTGCCACGAGTAGCATAGTCACGTTGAACCACTCAAATTACCTTATCTAAATTAGCGTTTATCATAAATAAAGCGAGATTTTACTGAAAAAGTCAGCAAAAGCCTAGCATCTATCGTGATTATCCTGTTTTCTAGTTAAAATCTTGCGGATCGACATCTAAAATACAACGCGTATACCGATTTAAATTCAGCTCATTGCGTCGCAATGAAAATTGAGTCAGGCAATGCTGCAACACCGCTCTTGACGAGTGTTGTAATAATAAATGCCATTGATATTGCCCGGCTTTTTTCGTTTGCAACGCTTCAATCGGTCCTAATAGTTGCAAGCCTTGAATCGCATTTTTTCGGCAAAAATCATCGAAGAAAGCCGCAAGTGCAGTTAAATATTCGACCGCACTTTCATTGCTTTTACTTTTGGCACGAAATAGTGCCTGTGCCGAAAAAGGCGGCAGCCCCATCGTTTGGCGTAATTGCAAAGCCTGTTGTGCAAATGCGCTATAACCTTGTGTCAGCAGTGTTTGTAATAACGGATGCTGTGGAAAATGGGTTTGCAGCACAACTTCACCGCTTTTGCTTCCTCGTCCAGCACGACCCGCTACTTGCACATACAGCTGTGCCAACCGCTCTTCACTGCGGAAATCTTGTGAAAATAACGCCCCGTCAATATTCACCATTGCCACCAAGGTCACATCCGGAAAATGATGGCCTTTCGCTAACATTTGTGTACCGATCAGAATTCGGCTCTGTTTAGTTGTTATTTGCGCTAAGTTCGCTTCCAAAGCACCTTTACGTGCAGTGCTATCGCGATCAATCCGGGCAATACCGTAATCCGGAAATTTTTCTGCCAGCACTGCTTCTAACTGCTCGGTTCCCATTCCTGAAGTCACCAAATGGGTGGAACCGCACACGGCACACTGTCGCGGTACTTTGGTTTTTCGATCGCAATGATGGCAACTTAAAATATTATTTTTTTTATGATAGGTGAAAGGGCGATCGCACTGTTGACATTGTGCAATCCAACCACATTCATGACACAGTAGAATCGGCGCAAATCCACGCCGATTAAGAAACAGCATCACTTGGTTGCCTTTGGACAAATGCTGCTGCATTAACGCAATCAACTGTTCCGAAAGCCCACGATCAACCCGTTGTTTTTTAAGATCCAACAGCTTATGGTTCAACACTGCACTGTTCATCGCCCGTTGAGTCAGCACCAAGTGACGATATTTACCGCTGGCAACATTAGCCAAACTCTCCAAGCTCGGCGTGGCACTGCCTAAAACCAGCGGAATATGGTTGTTTTTTGCCCGCATTACCGCTAAATCTCGGGCATGATGGCGCCAACCTGAATCCTGCTGTTTATAAGATAAATCGTGTTCCTCGTCGAGAATAATCAATCCCAAATCCTGAAATTGGGTAAACAAGGCAGACCGAGTGCCAATGACTACCGCACTTTCACCATTCTTGGCACGTTGCCACGCCAGCAACCGCTGAGAATCGCTTAAATTAGAGTGCAATACATCGATCGGCAGCTTAAAACGGTTTTCTACATGGCGTACAATTTGCGGTGTCAAACCGATTTCAGGAATCAACAACAACACCTGTTTGCCTTGCTGCAACACATGTTCCATCAGATGCAGATAGACCTCAGTTTTACCCGAACCGGTGACACCGTCCAGCAGCCAACATTGAAAACCGTGACTGACACAAACTGCGCTGACTGCCAGCGCCTGCTGTTTATTCAAACGCAATTTATCCTGCTGATTCAACCAATTATGTTGTTGAAGTGCTGTTTGCCAAGCTTTAGGCTGAGCAAACAAATGCTGCTCGGCAATCCATTTTTTTTCAAGCAACGCTTTATAAATCGCACGACTAAATTCTGCTTCTCGCTGTAAAACGCCGTTTTCAGCCGCTTCAGCCAGTTGTTGCAGTGCTTGCTGCTGCTTTTTAGCTCGTGTTAATTTGCCTTGCGCCAAGGCGATTTTCCCTTGTGGCAAAATTTTCCAAACCGCATCAACCGCACTTTGTGCGGTTTCTCCTTGACGCAATTTGACCGGCAATGCCTGAAACAACACTTCGCCTAACCCGGTTTGATAGTAACCCGCCGACCATTTTAACAGCGCATACAATTCGTCACTAAATACCGAGGTTGCATCTAGCACACTAATGATTCGCTTCAGTTGTTGTGGTGCCACATCGCTTTGCGCTGGAAATTCAACCACAATTGCAATCCGCTTTTGCCGTCCGAACGGCACCACAACACGACTGCCGATGTCTAGCGCAGCAGATGGTTCAATTAAATAGTCGAAATAGTGCATTAAAGGCATTGCCAACGCAACGCGGACCAGACGCATAATACTCTCACCGATTGGGAAAAAACGCATTATAGCGGATTTCCTAATATACCGCACCGCTGATAAAACCAGTGCCGCTACAAAAACTTGGCGACTATTGCTTAACCGCAGGTTATGCTGTATAATCCGCCGTCTTTAAAACACCTGCGCATTGCGCATATTATTAACTACATATGGTGTCGGGCACGCTCCCGATAGCGATATGGCTTCAAACTGAGGTTTTCCATGAAAAAAGGTATCCATCCTGAATATAAAGAAATTACGGCAACTTGTTCTTGCGGTAATGTCATCAAGACCCGTTCAACAACCGGTCACGATATCAATCTGGACGTCTGTGGCGTGTGCCACCCGTTCTACACCGGTAAACAACGTGTAGTTGACACCGGTGGTCGCGTAGAGCGTTTCAACAAACGTTTCAGCATTCCGGGTTCAAAATAATCACCCGAAACAAGCGCTCCTAACGAAATAGTTAGCAACACAAAAAACCGATTTCAGCAATGAAATCGGTTTTTTCATGGGTTATACTGATACGCTATACGCAAAGCAAAACCGCACTTTTGTCTCACATAAGGAAACCCTATGACTGCTGCGATTCAACAACTACTCGACATTATGGCGCAACTGCGTAATCCGCAAGGCGGCTGTCCTTGGGACTTGGAACAGACTTATCAAACGATGATTCCTTGCGTGTTGGAAGAGAGCTATGAAGTAGCCGAAGCGTTAAAAACCGAAGATTTCAGTGCCCTGCAAGAAGAGCTGGGCGATCTGTTGCTGCAAGTGGTGTTTCTCAGCCAGTTGGCAAAAGAAGACCAGTATTTTAATTTTAATACGGTGGTCGAAACCTTAAGCAACAAGCTGATCCACCGCCACCCGCACGTTTTCGGCGATAAATCGGCAAACAGCGCCGCAGAAGCGTTAACCAATTGGGAAAGCAAAAAACAACAAGAGCGCTTGAATAAACAACAGACTTCATTGTTAGACGACGTTCCGCACGCACTGCCGGCACTGTTACGCGCCGAAAAACTGCAAAAACGTGCGAAAAAACTGAATTTTGCCACCCAATCCGTCCAGCAAAACCTCGAGCAAGCCGAACAACAACTGGCTGCAATCAAAAGTGCGGTCGCCGCCAATCAAGAGCACGCTGCCAAGCCGCTGGCAGAATTGCTGTTCAGCGTCAGCAACCTCTGCCGCCAACTGGGTCTGCAAGCCGAAAGTTTACTGCGTGATGAAAATAGCCGTTTTGAACAACGGGCGAGGGAATTTGAATCTTATTCATCAAACAAACATTTTAAATAATCTAATACGATTTTTCGGGAAAAGTGATACCTTTAACCCATTGTTATGCGGCATTTATTTATATTTTCTCCAATTTCGCCAAATGCGCAATCAGCCATTTAATTCCTTGATTTTGAAAGGCGATTTGCAGGCGGGTGTTGTTGTCGCTGCCTTCGACGTTGATAATCGTGCCGTTGCCGAATTTCGGATGGCTGACTTTCTGCCCCATTTTCCATTGGCTTTGGTTGAGTAGGTTAATTCCCGAATGGCTGACCGCACTTGCATTCGAAGACGGGCTAAAAGTGCGGGTGACCGTGCCGCGTAGGCGAATTTCACGGATACACTCCGGCGGCAGTTCGCTGACAAAACGGGAAACGATGTGACGTTCTTCTTTGCCGTATAAGCGACGGCTTTCGGCGTGGCTGATGGTGAGTTGCTGTTTGGCACGGGTGATGCCGACATACGCCAAACGCCGCTCCTCTTCCAAGCGACCGCTCTCTTCCAACGCCATGCGGCTGGGGAAAATCCCCTCTTCCACCCCGACAAGAAACACGCGCGGGAACTCCAGCCCTTTAGCGGAGTGCAACGTCATCATCTCCACGCTCGGCTGATGCTGATCTGCCTGCCCTTCGCCGGCTTCCAATGAAGCGTGGGTGAGAAAAGCAGTCAAATCGCTCATGTCATCAGCTTCGTCAGGCTTGATAAATTCACGGGTGGCAGAGACCAATTCTTCCAAGTTTTCGATCCGCACTTCGCCTTTTTCGCCTTTCTCCTGCTGATACATTTGGTACAAACCGGAATGTTTAATCACAAAATCGGTCTGCCCGAACAGCGGCATTTCGCTGCTGTCCTGCTCCAGGGCGTTGATCAATTCCATAAAACGCAATAAGGCGGTGGCGGCACGCCCTGCCAGTTTATTCTCCTGAATTGCCAAATTGGTGGCTTGCCACAAGGTGATCTGCCGCTCTCTGGTGAGCTGGCGCAAGGTATCCAAAGTGCGGTCGCCAATGCCGCGTGGCGGAGTGTTCACCACCCGCTCAAAAGCGGCATCGTCATTGCGGTTGGCAATTAGGCGTAGATACGCCAACGCATCTTTGATCTCTTGTCGTTCAAAAAAGCGCATACCGCCGTAGATGCGATATGGAATCTGCGCTTGCAGCAACGCCTCTTCCAACACCCGCGATTGGCTGTTGCTGCGATACAACACCGCACAATCGCTATATTGACCGCCATTTTCCTGCCACTGCTGAATTTGTGCCACCACAAAACGGGCTTCGTCCAACTCATTAAAAGCACAATAGATCCCGACCGGTTCGCCTTGTGCGCCTTCAGTCCACAAATTTTTGCCTAAGCGGTCGCTGTTATTGGCAATCAATTGGTTTGCTGCTTGCAAGATATTGCCGCTTGAACGGTAATTTTGTTCCAAGCGAATGGTTTCGGCGTTAGGATAATCCTGCAAAAAGCGCTGAATATTTTCGATTTTTGCGCCACGCCAGCCATAGATTGACTGATCGTCGTCACCGACAATCATCACCTTGCCGTGCTCTCCGGCAAGCAGTTTGATCCACGCATATTGGATATTGTTGGTATCTTGAAATTCATCGACCAAAATATGCTGAAAACGTTGTTGGTAACGTTGCAAAATCAGCGGTTTTTTCAGCCACAGCTCATAGGCTCTGAGCAGCATTTCGGCAAAATCCACCAAGCCGGCGCGATCGCAAGCGTCTTGATAAATTTGGTAAATCCGAATCCATTCACGCTCACTGCGGTCATCATGATCGTCTATTTGATGTGGTCGCAAGCCGTTGTCTTTTTTATTATTAATGTACCAACAGGCTTGTTTCGGCGGAAAGTTTTTTTCATCATAATTGTGCAGTTTCATCAGCCGTTTCAGCAACCGCACTTGGTCTTCCGAGTCTAAAATTTGGAAATCTTGCGGCAAATTGGCATCAGGATAATGCGCACGCAACAAGCGGTTGGCAATGCTGTGAAACGTGCCGATCCACATGCCGAATAGCGATTGAGCATTGTCGCGCTGCAAGGTAGCGCTGATCCGCTGGCGCATTTCGGCAGCGGCTTTGTTGGTAAAAGTCACTGCCAGAATATGCGATTCCGGCACATTTTCCACCCCGACCAACCAGGCAATCCGGTGGGTCAGCACCCGAGTTTTGCCGCTGCCCGCCCCGGCAAGTACCAGATAATTGCCCAACGGCGCCGCCACCGCCTGCCGTTGTTTGTCGTTTAAACCGTCTAAGAGTTCTGAAAATTCCATATTTGCCTGCTGAATACTGTTTATTTATACAGCGGAATTATAGCAGGATTTTCGTCTAGGGAAATATTTTTTCAGCGAAAGTGCGGTTGCTTCAAGCAAAACCGCACTTTTCTTTGATTTTAGCGAAAATTATACGAAGAAAGTATAATTATACGATCCAAGTATAATTTCAGCTAATTTTGACTAACCGATTGATCTAAAATCCATGTTTTAAATGCACTTTCATTGATAGACTGCTTATTTTTAGTATCTCTGCTCAGCAATTCACGATTTTCTAACTTACGTACGCTGCCCTGAATCGATGAGGTTTTCACCTCTGCCACGCCTAATCTACTTGCAAGTTCATGTCGGTTACGTTCGCTATAAAGTGCGGTTTCCCCCTGGGCTACTGCCAACAATAACTGCTGATCCAATGCCGTCAATTCTTGCCACACTTTGTGGTAATCGGCACCGGTGCCGCTTTGAGTCAGCTGAATTTCAGTGGCTTGTTCAAGCGTTAATGCGGGATTAATGATCATCCGCTCAATGATCTGACGCAAGTACATTGGTGTTTGGTTCAGACGTAGAAAAGTTTGATAAAGTACGGTTTTGTCGATGAATGCTTCTGTTCTCTGCTGGTAAATATCCGCTAAAAAATCGGAAAAATCACGCCCCAACGGCGGAAAATCAATTTGATGCGAAAAGTGAAAAAACGGGGCTTTGCCGTTATTAAACATCACGCGCAAATCATTGGTAGATGAGCCGGTAAAAATCACTTTAATTTTATCGCGATATAAATCCAGCCCTGTTCGTAACGAACCGACCACATTGCTATTATTCACACCGCGCGCCAATTCTTGAATTTCATCGAGCAGTAATAAAGTCGGTTTTTTCTCATCCGCCAAACGCGCGATAATTTGACTGATCGGCTCAGCCGCCGTTTGCTTGTCCAACTCCACGCCACTGCCGGCAATCGAAATACCTTTGATTTGAGAAAACCAACCTTTCACCTTATTGTTTTTATTTTCAGAAAACAGTTGTAGAGAAGCACGAAAGTCATTATCGCTGTCCATAAAACTGTGATAAAACACGCTGAAACCTTGCGTCTCTGCTAGCGGGGCGATATCATTCAGCAAAAACTGAGTTTTTCCCATTCGGCGCGGTGCAAAAAGCGTAAGTGCATGAAAAATACCCGATTTAAAGTTGGCTAACAGCGTTTCCGCCAATGTGGTGCGGTGAAAATAAAGTGGATCTCGAATCAGCATAAATCCCCCCGACTGGATAAAATTATACTAAATTATACTCACAATATATAATTATACAAGTTGAGTATAATTTCAGCTAATTTTATCCGCTTTGCGGAACTAAAACTCAGCTTCAACCGCAAAGGTTATCGGCTCGCCGCTGATCGGGTGGGTCACGGTCAAGGATTCGGCATGCAGGCACAGCCGTGGCGCCAGGGCTTTGGCGGCAGGATGGGCGTAGAATTTGTCGCCTAAAATCGGGTGTCCCAATGCCAACATATGTACGCGCAACTGGTGCGATCGTCCGGTAATCGGGGTCAGACGCACACGGGCAGTGTTGTTTGGATAGCGTTGCAGCACTTGGTAATGGGTGACTGCTCTTTTGCCGTTTTGATAACAAATTTTCTGGCGCGGGCGGTTTTCCCAGTCGCAAATCAGCGGCAGGTTGATAAATCCGTCGTCGGCGTCAGGGTGCCCCCACACCAACGCCTGATAGTGCTTTTTGGTTTCGCGATCACGAAACTGGCGCTTCAGTTCCTGTTCGGCTTTTTTGCTTAACGCAAACAGAATAATACCGCTGGTCGCCATGTCCAAACGGTGCACTGCTTCGGCAAAGCCGAACTTTTGCCGCACTCGAGTAGTGGCGCTGTCGAGATATTCCGGACGATTGCCCGGCACCGACAGCAAGCCGCTCGGCTTGTTGATCGCCGCCAGATAGTTATCCTGATAAACAATGTCCAGCCAAGGCTCGCTCGGCGGATCGTAATGAATCAGTGCCATGCCATTTCCTTCTCGCTATTCCTTATTACTGACAATCAACCGCAGGCTGTCCAAGCGCCAAGTGGCTTGTTGCAGCTGCTGTAACGACTGCTGTTGCAGTTGCTCCAGTGCGATGACTTCGTCTTGGCGGATATTTTTATTCACTGCTTGCAGTGCGGTCAGGCGCTGATATTCGCTGTTTAATTGTTGTTCGGCGCTGATTTTTGCTTCGTCAATCAAGCGCTGCGCTTTTGCCACAATCAACTTTTCGCCTTGCTGCAACCCTTGCTCTACCGCACTTCGGGTCATTTTTACAATTTTATTGGCAATATTTTTGCCCACCGGCTTCAGCTGTCTTTGCAATGCGGCAAACGCCACCTGCTCCGCCAGATCATTGCCTTTATTGTCAAGTAACAGGCGAATCGGTGTCGGCGGCAGAAAACGATTCAACTGCAACGCTGGTGGGGCTTGCACTTCCACCATATAAATCAATTCCAGCAACAAAGTACCTGCCGGCAACGCTTTATTGACCAATACCGCAACCGCACTTTTGCCGATGTCGCCGGCCGTGATCAAATCAATACCGTTGCGGATCATCGGATGATCCCAGGTCAGAAATTCCAGTTCTTCGCGGGCAAGTGCCAACTGACGATCAAAGGTGACGGTGCTGCCGTCCTCCTTCAAACCGGGAAAATCCGGCACCAGCATATGTCCGGTCGGGTGGATCACAATGCTTTTTTCGCCGAGATCTTCCTGTTCCAAACCAATGATATCAAAAAGATTTAGGCTGAATTGAATCAAATCGGTGGCTGCATCGTTACTCGCAATATCCGCCGCCA
This sequence comes from Testudinibacter sp. 'clade 2', assembly GCF_006227735.1. Taxonomy (NCBI): domain Bacteria; kingdom Pseudomonadati; phylum Pseudomonadota; class Gammaproteobacteria; order Pasteurellales; family Pasteurellaceae; genus Testudinibacter; species Testudinibacter sp. 'clade 2'. The sequence continues at coordinate 8,327 of NZ_VDHB01000132.1, read as the reverse complement.
GCTGCTGTGCCGATTCACCGCCGTTGGAGTTCAGTTCCAACAGGCGATCGCGCCCCTGTTCCAATTCGAGTTTCAGCTGTTCCCGTTGCTGGCGGGTTGCCTTGACAAATTGGGCGAAATCGCCCCCCTCAGCCGTTTCAGTTAAAAATGCCTGCAACCGCACTTTGTGTTGTGCAAAAATCGCTGCGCCCATCGGACAGGTTTCTTCAAAAGCGTTCAAGCCGTCGTGATACCACTGTGCTAGCAGCTGCTGGCTACTGTCGGCAAAAAACGGCACATAAATTTGAATATCGTGTTGCTGCCCGATCCGATCCAAGCGCCCGATACACTGCTCCAACAGATCAGGATTGGTCGGCAGATTGAACAATACCAAATTCGAAGCAAACTGAAAATTGCGTCCTTCTGAACCAATGGTCGAGCTGAGCAAAATTTGTGCGCCGTCTTCGTGCTGCGCAAAATAGGCGGCGGCTTTGTCACGCTCAATAATGCTCATTTTTTCATGGAACACTGCCGCACGAATACCCTCTTTTTCACGCAAGATTTGTTCCAACTGAATCGCCGTATTCGCATGTTGACAGATTAGCAGGATTTTTTCATCACGGTGATTTTTCAGGAAAGTGAGCAGCCACTCAATACGCGGATCGAAATCCCACCATGCTGCGCTCGGATTCAGTTTTTGGAACAGCATTTCCGGGTAAAACAACACGTCGTCGGCGACATTCTCGCCCAGCATCTGCCACACTTTGAGCGCATTTTGATACTGTTTCGGCAATGCCAGCTTAATCTGGTGTAAAGTGCGGTTTGGAAAGCCTTTCACCGCTTGGCGCGTGTTACGGAACAGCACGCGACTTGTGCCGTGGCGGTCAACCAGATTACTGATCAGCTCTTGTCTTGCCTCTGTCTGCTGCTCAACTGAGGACTGCTTGCCGTTGATAATTTTAAATAGCGGCTCAATGTTTTGCTCGGATAACAGATCGGCAATGCTGTTTTGCTCGATTGCACTGAGCGTCTTATCGTTTAATAACGTATTGACCGCATCGGCCACCGGCTGATACTGCTGTTGTTCTTCGACAAAAGCGGCATAATCATAAAAACGCTCCGGATCCAGCAGTTTCAAGCGCGCAAAATGGCTCTGCTGCCCCAATTGTTCCGGCGTTGCAGTCAACAGCAGCACCGACGGAGTTTGTTGTGCTAGGGTTTCGATCAGTTGATATTCAGCGCTAGGCTGGCTTTCACTCCATTGTAAATGGTGTGCCTCGTCGACAATCAACATATCCCATTGGCTGGCGCCAAGTTGGGCAGCACGGCTCGGCTGCTGCACCAGCCAATCCAGCGAGCAGATCACCAAGGCTTCAGTGTCAAATGGATTTTGCAGCGCACTTTCCCCACTCTCCCCATCAAAATCTTGGCTACGTTCCTCATCAAACAGCGAAAAAGGCAGGTTGAAACGGCGCAGCATCTCCACCAACCATTGGTGCTGCAAACTTTCCGGCACAATAATCAACACCCGTTCGGCTTTGCCGCTGAAGCGTTGTTGTTGCAAAATCATACCGGCTTCAATGGTTTTGCCTAAACCGACTTCGTCCGCCAACAAGACACGCGGCGCAATCCGGTGTCCGACTTCGATGGCGATATGCAGTTGGTGCGGGATCAACCCGGCGCGAATGCCACGCAATCCGCGCAGCGGCGATTGAAACTGTGCTTGTTGATGTGTTAGCGCTTGATAACGCAGATTAAAATGTTCGTTGCGATCGATTTGTGCCGCAAACAGGCGATCTTGCGGCTTGCTGAACGAAATTTTATGATCCAGTTCCATTTCGCGCAGCACCGCACTTTCGCCGTTATCTAAGCGTACGCCCTGATAGCTCAACACGCCTTGCTGCTCATGCACTTCCGCCACTTGCAACTGCCACCCTTGATGGTGCTTAACGCTATCGCCCGGATTAAACTGCACCCGGGTCAGCGGCGCAGAAGCAAAGGCATACACCCGCTGCTCCTCTGCGGCAGGAAACAACAATGTCACCGTGCGCTGATCCACGCCGACCACAATCCCCAAACCCAATCCGTTTTCACTCTCGCTGATCCAGCGTTGTCCAATTACAAATGCCGTCATCTCTTTTCTCTAAAACCGTCTACTCTAATCCAACTAAAAAGGCGCTGATTATAGATGAAACTACGCCTCTAGTTTACCCTTTTCCACTAAAAAAGATGAAAATATCAAAGATCCGCATTTTGCCCTTTTTACGCTGGCGGTCAATAAAAGATCTAGGCTATAATTCAGCCACACTTCCCCTGTAAAGGATTTCCTATGAAATATCTGACCTTGATTAAAAACGAACTGTTTTCCGGTTGGACAAAATTTGAAGCCACCTGGATTTTTCTGTTTCTGGCATTGCAAATCGGCGTCTATATTTACCAACCTGAATCGCTGCTGGCGGTGATTTCCGGCATCAGCGGTTTGTTGTGTGTGGTATTTGTCAGTAAGGGAAAAATCAGTAACTATTTCTTCGGACTGATTTTTGCCTACACCTATTTCTACGTATCGTGGGACAACAAATTCTATGGCGAAATGAGCACCGCACTTTATGTGTATATCCCGTCGCAATTTATCGGCTATTTTCTTTGGAAAGCCAACATGAACAATAACGACAGCAACGACAGTGTGCTGGCAAAAACCTTGAGTTTTCAGGGCTGGTTAATCACACTGTTCTGCATAGTGGTCGGCTCAGCATTGTTTATCGGATTTCTAAAAACCACCGACGGCAATTCTATCGGACTGGACGGCGTCACCACCGTCATGGTCGTGGTGGCACAATTACTGATGTTGCTACGCTATCGCGAACAGTGGAACTTCTGGATCATCATCAACATTCTCTCGATCATCCTGTGGGCAGACACCACTGCGATGTACCTGATGTACTCCGCCTATTTGCTCAACTCGTTATACGGCTATTACAACTGGACCAAGCTCGCCAAACAAAACCGAGTTCAACGCTAATTCAATACCGCACTTTACCCGTTTAAGCAAAAGCAAAGTGCGGTATCCTGCATTCCATTTGCCATCGCTTCATCATCGCTTGTTTTCCGCACTATATGATATATACTACCGATAGCTATCAGAAGGGGAGATATACAATGGAAACCGCAAAAATTTTTACCACCGGTCGCAGCCAGGCGGTTCGTCTGCCGAAAAAATATCGCTTCGACGGTGATGAAGTCAGTATTAAACATTTCGGTAATGGTGTTTTATTATTGCCGTTAGACAATCCTTGGCAGATGATGGCAGAAGCGCTCGACGAATTTGAAACTGATTTTGAAATAATGCGTGCCGAGCAAACGGCAACCGTGCGAGAGGAATTGCTCTGATGTACATGCTCGATACCAATATCTGTATCTACATTATCAACCATAAACCGCCACAAGTATTTGAAAAATTTAACGCCTATCGTCTAGGTGAGCTTTGTATCTCCAGCATTACCGCTGCTGAATTGGCGTTTGGAGTTGAAAAATCAGGCTCGCAAAAAAATAAAATTGCACTGCAAAAATTCCTGACACCACTGGACATTATACCGTTGGGAGAATCAGCCATCTGGCATTACGCACAACTGCGGCATAATCTGGAAAAGAGTGGACAACTGATTGGCAGTTTAGATATGCTGATTGCCGCACAAGCGCTGGCGCTCGACTGCACGCTGGTCACTAACAACGCCAAAGAGTTTCAACGAATTACGACGCTTAAATTAGAAAATTGGATTTAGGCTTCACACAGTCGACCGCACTTTACCCGTTTAAGCAAAAGCAAAGTGCGGTATCAGAATTTGAGATAAAATGCTTTGGTTAAGTTGATAAAATCAGGATGATATTGATTATCCGCCTGATAAATCGTGATTTCACTGCGTTCTGTTTGTGGCGGAACCGCACTTTCAGGTAGTAACCTAAACTCCAGTAAAACCCGCTGCGGCGCTTTGCCCTGTTTGGTGATAACCTCAACCCATTTGGCACAATAAAGTGCGGTTTTCGACAATTGTTGTTGTAAACTCCGTGCCATGTCATATGGCAACACCCACGCTATTTTACCACGGGGATTTAACATGCCCTGCGCCGCCAACAACCAAGCCAGATGTCCTTGTTGCGCCATATAACGCGCTGTCTGCCGTTGTGCATCACGGCATTCCACACCGCCATTAAAATACGGCGGATTGGCAATAATCAGATCAAAGTGCGGTTTAACCTGCCTCGCATACTCAAAAAGATCGTGATTAATCACTTCCATTTGCGACGCCCACATTGATTGCCGTATATTTTGCGCCGCCTGCCGTGCCGCCGCCGAGTCGATTTCCAAGGCGGTGATATGATAATCCTCCCCCTGCTGTGCCAACCGTTGCGCCAACATCAATGCCAACAAACCACTGCCACAACCGATATCCAACACCGACCGCACTTGAGCAGTCTCCGCCCACGCCCCCAGCAAAATGCTGTCAGTGCCAACTTTCATCGCACAACGATCATGCGCAACAGCAAATTGTTTAAATTGAAATGCCGACATTGAAGATCCTTAGGGTCTGCTGATAAATGAGAACAAAAAATAAAGGATAATTCTACCACAGACAAATTTAAGACGGCTGAAGTAAAACAGGCTATAATCAGGGCACAAAAAGATTGAGGTAATTTATGACAACAGCACAACATTTTGAAGAATTTGACTTAGCGCCCGAACTGCTGAAAGCCCTGCGCGATAAAAACTACCAACGCCCGATGCTGATTCAGGCGGAAGTGATTCCGCACGCTTTGGAAGCACGTGATATTCTCGGCTCTGCCCCGACCGGCACCGGCAAAACGGCGGCATTTTTACTGCCGGCGATTCAGCATCTGTTGGATTTCCCTCGCCGCAAACCGGGCGCCCCTCGTGTATTGGTGCTGACCCCGACCCGTGAATTGGCAATGCAAGTGTCGGAGCAAGCCAAAGAATTAGCGAAATATACCAAACTCAGCATCGCTACCATCACCGGTGGCGTGGCTTATCAAAATCACGGCGAAATTTTCAATAAGAATCAAGATATTGTGGTTGCCACCCCGGGGCGACTGCTGCAATACATCAAAGAAGAAAATTTTGATTGCCGGGCGGTGGAAATCCTGATTTTCGACGAAGCAGACCGCATGCTGCAAATGGGCTTCGGACAAGATGCGGAAACCATTTCTGCCGAAACCCGCTGGCGCCGTCAAACTCTGCTGTTTTCCGCTACTTTAGAGGGCGAGCTGTTGGTCGATTTTGCCGAGCGAATTTTGAATGAGCCGGTGCAAATTGACGCTGATCCGAGCCGCCGTGAACGCAAAAAAATCCAACAATGGATGTACCATGCCGACAGCAAAGAGCATAAATTCAAATTGTTGGCACGCCTGATTGAAAACGAAGAAGTTGAACGTGGCATTGTGTTTGTACGCAAACGTGAAGACGTGCGTGAACTGTCGGAGAACCTGCGCAAACGTGGAATCCGCAGCACCTATTTGGAAGGGGAAATGGCGCAAACCCAACGCAACAATGCGATTGATAAACTGAAAAACGGCGTAGTGACGATTTTAGTCGCAACCGATGTCGCTGCCCGTGGCATCGATATTGACGACATCAGCCATATTTTCAACTACGATCTGCCGTACAGTGCCGACACCTATCTGCACCGAATCGGTCGCACTGCCCGTGCAGGTAAAAAAGGCAATGCCATTTCATTGGTGGAAGGACACGATTATAAACTGCTGGGCAAAATCCGCCGCTATACCAACGAAGCGTTAAAATCCCGCATTGTCGAGGGGCTGGAACCTCGCACCAATCCACCTAAAGACGGCGATCAAAAAAGTGTCAGCAAAAAACAAAAAACCCGTTTAAAAGAGAAAAAAGCCGAAAAACAACAAGAGAAGAAAAAAGTCAAAGTGCGCCACCGCGACAGCAAAAATATTGGCAAACGCCGTAAACCGACCGATCCGCAACGCACAGCAACGACAACGGAACAAAGTGCGGTCAACAGCGAAAAATAACCCAGCTGGCATTAACAGAAAAAGGCGGAACATTCCGCCTTTTTCATACTTTCAGTGCTGCTAAAAACTCACACTTAACTTGCCGTAAACTGCTGTGCCGCTTTCATTGTAAGTTGCAGCACCGGCGCCACTGCGATACAGTTTTTTGTTAAAGATATTATTGATCCCAAGCCGCACATCAATATTTTTGTTGATTTTATAACCGGTGTTCAAGCCAACCAGTGTATAGCTACCAATTGCGGTGCTGGTATCCAAAATATCTCCAGTAGTATTCATACCGGCTTCAGTGCGATTTTCCGCATATTGGCGTGGTTTTTGCCGTCCATAAAACGTAGCGCTCAATTGTGTATCCCATTGTGGTGTGATCTGCCAATCAAGGAAGGTGTTGATGGTATATTTCGGGATAATCGACAACGGATTGCCGGTCGATTTATCCTTGCTTTGCAGCATATAAGTGAAGTTGTTGCTCCATTTTAAATCTTCCGTGAGCGGCACAGTGAAACTGCCCTCCAAACCTTCAACCACCGCTCTTGGAATGTTTGTCCATTCCAGCAATTGATAACCGTTGACACTTTGCACAAACTCTTTGCCGGCTGCAATTTTATGACGGTAATCATTGCGGAACCACGCAAAAGAAGCGCTCCAATCACGCAAATTATATTCCACGCCCAGCTCTTTGTTGATACTGGTTTCCGGTTTTAAATTGTCATTCCCCATCAAATAACACTGGGTCGCATTACCAATCGGGCAACCGTTGCCACGGGTAAACAACAAATATCCCGGCGTGCTTTGATATAAATTCGGTGCTTTATACGCCTGCGCCACCCCGCCTTTCAGCGTCCAATTATCATTCAAGTGATAAAACGCATTCAAGCCCGGACTCACTTTGCTACCAGAACGGCTATTTCGGTCAAAGCGTACCGCCGGAATTAAATTGATTTTGTCACTCAACAACAGATTATTTTCCACAAATGCGGAGAAATTGTCTTGCGCCGTTTTGCCTTTATCCAAATTTTCCAAGCCAACAAAAGTCGCACGATCGGCAAACGCTTGCCGCATTGATGCCGGATCTTGCAAGCTGTCGTGATTAAATTCAGCACCAAACGTAACCACTTGCGGCACGCCCCATTCAAACGGCACACTGATTTCACCTGCCAAACGGGAATTTTTTAGTTTACTATCATCATAACTTAACTCGCTAATCCGCCCTTCTGGACCACCGGCTAACCCTTCTAACAAGCGGCTATTGGTGGTGTACTCATAACTGCCGGTCAATTTGCTGGTTCCCCAAGACCAATCACCTTGGTGCATAATCGAGTAGTTGCGACGATACATGCGGTTGGTTTCGCTACCGTATAAATTTTCAGTTAATTCCGTCGGGTTGTTATGCTGGGTGTCACCAGCATAAATATTACCTTGACGGCTATAGGAGGCATCGACGGTAACCAACTGTTGCGGGTTGATTTTCCAAGCAAGCCGTCCGGCAATATCACGGTTACGCACGCCCTCTCTACCTGCCGCATTCGAGCCGTTTTGCAACGTATTGATATCCTGTGCATCGGCATCGGTTTTGTTGGCACTGCCGTATAGACGAAACGACAATACATCATCTGCCAGTGGTCCGTTCAGGTTGAAACCAACCCGATGAGTGGCACCTTCTTTGCTATCGAAAGGCTGGTTGGTGTAATAAGTCAAAGCGCCACTTAATTTTTCACTGATTTTTTTGGTCGTAATATTCACCACCCCACCTGCCGCGCCAGAACCATAACGTGCGGCTGCCGGACCACGCAACACTTCGATTGATTCGATCTCCTCTGCCGGCACCCAATTGGAATCGCCACGGGTATCTCGCTGTCCACGCCAGCTGTAACGCACCGAGTTACGCGAACTCACCGGCTTGCCATCAATTAAAATCAGGGTATTTTCCGGTCCCATACCACGAATATCAATCTGGCGGTTATTACCACGCTGTCCAGTCGCGGTATTGCCGGTCAAATTAACACCGGGCATTTTACGCACCAGTTCCGAGATATCATTGGTCACCGCACTTTTGCTGATCTGTTCCGCTGACAGCTTACTCACTCCTAAAGATTGTTTAAGCTGTTGTTCAGCAGTCACATTAATTTGTTCCAACTGCTGATCAGCATACACTAACGAGCTAGAGACCAACAAAATAGCAACAGTAATTTTATTTTTGACAAATGGCATAATTAAGGTTCCTTAGGCTTGATTTTATTTAAAAAATTCGTACAAAGCGAAATGTAAAAAATCACTTTTCCGACTAAATTAATAAAAAT
>NZ_VDHB01000131.1:0-27988 GCF_006227735.1 Testudinibacter sp. 'clade 2' | reverse complement strand
TGGCGAAAAATAGTCTATAGCTCAAATTCTAAACAAAAATCAACAGACCCTAAAAAATCAGGATTAATTTCAGTAAGGATTTGCTATGCTATAGCAAGGTGAATTCTTAACAAGAATTGAGGTTTTGTAAATGCCGATTCAACAAAAACTGGTTAACGTTCGCGGCGAACGGATTGCTGTGGTGGCAGGTTTGCGCACGCCTTTTGTGCGACGAAATTCCGAGTTTAAAGAGTGTTATGCAACCGATTTGGGTATCATGGTGACCAACGAGCTGCTAAATCGTTTGCCGCTAGCGCGTGAAGTGGTTGAAAAATTTATTTTTGGGCAGGTGATTCAGCAGCCGGACGTGCCAAATTTGGCGCGCGAAATTGCTTTGACGCTCTCAATGCCACATGCTCAGGCTTACACGTTGAGTAGTTCTTGCATCACCGGTTTGCAAGCGGTGGCAAATGTGTGTAACGGGATTATCAGTGGCTCGATCTCCTGTGGCTTGGCAGGTGGGGCAGATTCGATCTCGAATGCGCCAATCAGCTTAAAACCAAAAGTCAGTCGCACCCTGCGTGATATTTTGCGCACTTCAAGTTATTCAAAAAAACTCAATTTATTCAAACGCCTCTCTTGGGACGATGTAAAGTTGCAACAAGTCAATTTGCGTGACGCTTTGACAGGCTATTCATTGGGAGATATTTCCGAACAAATGGCGCAAAACTTCGGTTTGAGCCGTGAACAACTGGATCAATATACCGCACTTTCACATCAGCGAGCGGAACAAGCGTGGCTGCAAGGGGTGATGAGCGAACAGGTGATGCTTTCCCACCCGGCACCTTATAAACACTATGTTACGCGCGATAATATGATCAGCACACAAGCTAGTGCTGATTATTATCAGCGTTTTAAACCGTTGCAGTCGGGACGGCATAAAACTGTCACGGCATGGAGCGTTTCCGAACCGGCAGATGGTGCGGCAGCGGTGTTGTTAATGCGCGAAGAACTGGTGGAACAATACGGTTTACAGCCGCTGGGCTACATTCGCAGCTTTGCGTTGACCGGCAATGACGTGTGGAACAATATGTTGCTGGGGGCGACTGCGGCATCCGCAAAAGCGTTGGCATGGGCACACATGGAACTGGGCGATATTGACCTGATTGAAATGCATGAATCTTCGGCGGCGCAGGTGTTGGCGAATTTGAAACTGTTTGAGTCGCAGCAGTTTGCTCAAAGCCATTTGCAGCGCGATCAGGCACTTGGCAGCATAGATATGGATAAATTCAATATCAATGGCGGTTCGTTGGCATATGGTTCGCCACGAGCGATTACTAGTTTGCGGGTGTTGATTCAAGCATTGCACCAGTTGCAGCGTCAAGGAGGAGAAACCGCACTGATTGCCTCCGGCGGTTTGGGCGGGCTGGGTGCAGCGATGGTGTTGGAAAGAGAATAGGCTTGGAACAGTGAATCTGAAAAGGGACAGGTAAAGTATAAAAATGCAAACCGATTATCAAATTGTAGCAAAAGCGGAGTATCAGAATGATGCACATGCCGATCTGTTTCGTCTGAGTTTTTATCAGGACAATATTGCTGTCATCGCATTCAATATCAGTGCTAAAAAACAAAATTGGTTGGACGAGCGTTTTATTGCGCATTTACAGGCATTGCTCGATCAATTGCCGGCTTGGCAGTTGCGCGGTGTGATTTTTGTTTCAAGCAAAGAAAATAGCTTTGTACAAGGTTTTTCGTTATCCCCATTGGAACAGAAAAGTGATGCGGAATTGTATCAATTTAGCCAGCAGTGTCAGCATTTGATCCAAAAAATTAAGGCACTGACTGTACCGACAATTTGTGCGCTGCAAGGTAGTTGCTTCGGTTTTGGGTTGGAACTGGCACTGGCATGTGACTACCGCTTGGCAACGGACGACATTGAAACCAGTTTTGCGATGCCGCAGGTGAAATCAGGGATTTTACCGTTTGCTGGCGGTTGTGCACTGTTGACCGCGCAAATTGGCTTGAAATCCGGATTATTGATGTTACTTTCCGGCAATAAAATCAGCGTAAACCGCGCATTAGAGAAAGGGCTGATTGATGAAGTCGTACCAAAAGCCATTCTATTTCAGGTTGCGGTCAACCACATTAATAACCAGATGTCGTCTACGTTGCAGAACGTGAAAAAAGGCTATCACCGTTTACGTTTTAAAGCGGAAAATATTGCTTGGCTGCGGCGTTATTTGATTGAGCAGGTCGAGCAACAAGTTTGGTTGAAAGCGTTTGACAATTATCCGGCAACCAAAGCGATTATTCAGCTGTTTAAACAGCGGCAAGAGGCTTTGCCAAGTGCGGAAAGCGATTGTTTTGTGATGTTATTTGGCAATAAAACCTCAGCAGTATTGCGACGGATGGAGCAAACTAACCGAGAAATGCGCCACCAATACCACGATTTGCAAAGCGACGACAAAATTAAGAAAGTTGCGGTGTTGGGCAGCGGTTTTATGGGCGCCGGGATTGCGTACATCACGGCTGCTCGCGCCGGTTTGCCGGTGCGGATTAAAGATATTAATCCGGACGGGGTGCAAAAAGCGTTGCGTCTCAGTTATTTGCTGTTGCAAAAAGAGGTGGATCGCGGTCATCTGCCTTATGGCAAATTGCTGCAAAAAATTTATCTGATCAGCGGCGGCGAGCGTTTTATCGGCAAACAGACGGCGGATATTGTGATCGAGTCAGTGTATGAAGATCTGCAATTGAAACAAAACCTGATTGAAGAAAGCGAAAGCTACTACGATAAGAACACCATCTTTGCCAGCAACACTCTCACGTTGTCGATTGCTGAGATTGCTGCCAAAGCGCAGCGTCCGCAAAATGTCATTGGTGTGCACTATTTTACCCCGGTCAGCCAGCGTCGTATGGTGGAAATTGTACCGCACTTTTTACAGCGAAACGTGCAAGGAAAGTTATCGCCACAAGGTACCTCACAACAAACGATTGCCAAAGCGATCAGCTTGGTGATCGAGCAAGGGCAAGTTCCGTTGTTGGTCAAAGATTCACCGGGATTTTTTATTAATCGAGTGCTGATTCCATATCTCCTGGAAGCCTATTATTGTGTGTTGGACGGTGAGGCGGTCGGCACCATTGATCGGGCATTGCAAGAGTTTGGCTTTTCGGTTGGGCCGCTGGCCATGATTGATGAAATGGGACTGGATATTTTGGTGAAAGCGTTGCCGACTTTGGAACGTCGCTTTGGAATCCGCTTTGCCTTGCCGCATAAAGTCGAACAATTATTGTTAAACGAGCGCAAAGGACGCAAAAATCGGCGTGGTTTTTATTTGTATCATTCTCGTAGTGGTAATCGTACCCAAGTGGATAAAAGCATCTATCAAGTGCTGGACACCACGGTAGAAAACAATTTGGAACCGGAGCAAATTGTGCGCCGCTGTATTTTGATGATGCTGAATGAAGCGGCTTATTGTGTGCAAGAGCAAATTATCAGCAACCAAAATGAAGGCAATGTGGCTTCGGTTTTAGGCATGTTTTTCCCGGAATTCAGAGGCGGAATTTATGCCTATATGCGTGATGTTGGCGCTGCGACGATTGTGGCAGAGCTGGAACTGATGATGGCACAACACGGCGAGCGTTTCCGTCCTTGCCCGTGGTTGGTGCAACAAGCGGCAGAGGAGCAAGTGGCACAATCAATGGCAGAGCCAACCGCACTTTGATGAATATCACCGAGGGATAAATATGGTTGGTGCGGGGCGTTGGGATAGCTATGCCAAATTTTATAATCTGGTATTGAAAACGGTAGCAGCACAGCGACAGCAACTGTTTCAGCATTTAGCCTTATCTGAACCGTTAAAGGTTTACATTGCCGGGTGCGGCAGTGGCTTAGATCTGCCCTATTTACCGGCGCAAAGTGCGGTGCTGGGGGTGGATTTTTCGGCAGAAATGCTGAAACAAAGTGCGCAGCTACAGCAACAACTGCAAGCGCAAGGACATCCATTGGCACTTACGTTGCAACAAGGTCGCGCTGAATTATCAGGTTTGGCGGATAACAGTGTTGATCTGGTGCTGCTGCATTTAATTTTAGCGGTGACGGATCAGCCACAGGCGTTGTTGCAAGAGGCGATCAGAGTGTTGAAACCGGGCGGCGTTATTTCGATTTGGGATAAATTTGCGCCGCAGCAAATCAGCAGACTGCGTCGAATTGCGGATTACTTCAGCCGAAGGTTAGGGACGACTTTGCTTTTGCAGATTGATGACTTGCTACAACCGCATTCATTGGTGATAATGCAGAGACACCGCATGTTATATGGGCAAATGCAGCATTTAATGATGACAACAGACTCGACAACACACAACAAAGAGAGAGGATAAGACGAGATGAATTCGGTAGCAATCGTGGGGCTGGGCTGGCTGGGATTTCCTTTGGCAAAACATTTGCAACGGATCGGCTGGACGGTGAAAGGCAGCAAACGCACCCACGAAGGCACAGAAAGCATACGCTTGAACGGGCTGGAAGCCTATTGCGTACAGCTGACGCCGGAAGTCGATGCCGATCCCGATGATCTGAACGAGCTGCTTTCGGTGGATTCATTGATTATCAATATTCCGCCGAGCCAATATTTTTTCGATACGCGCAGTTATGTCGAGGGTATCAAGAATCTGGTCAATGAAGCTCTGCTGCACGGCGTACAGCACTTGCTGTTTATCAGCTCGACCTCGGTTTTTCCGCAAAAAGACGGTGAATATCATGAGGAAAGTGCGGTTGAACCGGAATCTGATGTTGGACATGCGTTGTATGAGATTGAAAACTGGCTGTTAGCGCTAAACAGTGTTGATTGTGATATTTTGCGTCTCGCCGGGCTGATCGGGATCGATCGCCATCCGGTCAGCCATTTGGCGGGCAGACAACAGATCAAAGGCGGTAACCAAGCGGTCAATCTGGTGCATCAAACCGACTGTATTTTGGCGATGCAGCTATTGCTAGAAACCAGAGGATATAAACGCTTGTATCATTTGAGTGCGCCACAGCACCCGAAACGTGCGGATTATTATAAGAAAATGGCGCAGCTGTTGGCGTTGGACGAACCGCACTTTGTGACTGACGAAGCGGATTTACAGCGTATCGTACATGGCAACAAAATCGTACAGGAATTGGATTTTGACTATGCCTATCCTGATCCGTACCAAATGCTGCCGCAAGCAGAACAATATTTTCATCAAGACTAACATTACATCAAGACTAACATTACATTTTTATGAAAATCAGCCATCAAAAGCGCACTTTGGATTTATCGCTTCCTAAAATTATGGGGATTCTGAATTTCACCCCCGATTCGTTTTCCGACAGCGGACAGTTTTATCAATTGGATAAAGCGCTGTACCATGTCGAGCAAATGTTGGCAGACGGCGCAGATATTATTGATATCGGTGGAGAATCCACCCGCCCGATGGCGGCGGAAGTCTCTTTAGCGCAGGAATTGCAACGGGTTGTGCCGCTGGTGGAGGCGGTCAGACAACGTTTTGACTGCTGGATTTCAGTGGATACCTCCAAAGCGCTTGTGATGCGTGAAGCCGCAAAAGTCGGCATGAATTTGATCAACGATATTCGCGCGTTGCAGGAAGAAAGTGCGCTGCAAACTGCGGTTGAGCTGGATATGCCGGTGTGCATTATGCACATGCAGGGGCAGCCGCGTACTATGCAAGCAGCACCGCACTATCAGAATGTGGTGGCAGAAGTGGCAGATTTTTTGCGCCAACGTGCGGAGCAGTGCATTGTCGCGGGTATCAAAAAAGCACATATCATTGTGGATCCGGGTTTTGGCTTTGGCAAATCATTGCAGCATAATTATCAATTATTACAACAGTTAAAAGTTTTTAGCCAACTGGGCTATCCGGTATTGGCAGGCGTTTCACGCAAAAGTATGATTGGGCAATTGCTGGATAAACCAGTGGAACAGCGAATGGTCGGCAGTGTGGCGGCAACGTTGTTGGCGGCAATCAACGGTGCGTCGATCTTGCGGGTACATGATGTTGCCGCAATGGCAGATGCGCTAAAAGTCTGGCAGGCGATGCAACAAGCGTAACGTATTATTTAATCAAGATAATAGACCCTAGAACAACAAAAGGAATTTCATTATGGCAGAACGTAAATATTTCGGTACTGACGGCGTCCGTGGCAAAGTCGGTACTTTTCCCATTACCCCGGAATTTGCTTTAAAACTCGGTTGGGCGGCTGGTAAAGTGCTGGCAACGCAGGGCAGTCGCAAAGTGTTAATCGGCAAAGATACCCGAATTTCAGGCTACATGTTGGAATCGGCGCTTGAAGCCGGGCTGGCGGCAGCGGGTCTGTCGGCGGCGTTTATTGGCCCGATGCCGACTCCCGCAGTGGCGTATCTGACCCGCACTTTCCGTGCCGAAGCGGGGATTGTGATCTCCGCTTCGCATAACCCATATTGGGATAACGGCATCAAATTTTTCTCCAACAAAGGCACAAAATTGCCGGATGATGTGGAGGAGGCGATTGAAGCTATGCTGGAACAACCGATGGATTGCGTAGAGTCGGCGGAACTGGGGCGTGCCAGTCGGATCAACGATGCGGCAGGACGCTATATCGAGTTTTGTAAAAGCACATTCCCGGCGGCACTCAGTCTGGAAAATTACAAAATTGTGGTGGATTGCGCCAATGGTGCGACCTATCATATTGCGCCAAATGTGCTGCGTGAACTCGGAGCCGAAGTGATCGAAATCGGCACCAAACCAAACGGGCTGAATATCAATGAAAAGTGCGGTGCTACCGATATTCATGCGCTGCGTGAAATTGTGTTGCAGTCGAAAGCCGATGTTGGTTTGGCATACGACGGCGACGGTGACCGCTTAATTATGATTGATCATCTGGGCAATGCCGTTGATGGTGATCAAATTCTGTTTATTATTGCCCGTGAAGCATTGCGTGCCGGTAAATTATCGGGTGGAGTTGTCGGTACGTTGATGAGCAACATGGCGTTGGAAGTGGCGTTGAAACAACTTTCGATTCCGTTTGTGCGTGCTAATGTAGGCGATCGTTATGTGTTGGAAAAAATGGAAGAACACGGCTGGAAATTTGGCGGTGAAAATTCAGGACATATCATTATCTTAGACAAAAACAGCACCGGCGACGGCATTATTGCTTCCTTGGAAGTGCTGGCAGCGATGGTGCAACAGAAAATGTCGTTGAATGAATTGGCAAGTGCGGTCAAATTGTTCCCGCAGGTATTGATCAATGTACGTTTCAGCGGTGGTGCTAATCCGTTGGAACATGACAGCGTGAAGGCAATTGCGGCACAAGTAGAGAAAGAATTAGACGGAAACGGAAGAATTTTATTAAGAAAGTCAGGAACCGAGCCACTGATTCGTGTTATGGTTGAATGTGCTGACGCTGAGTTGGCGCAGCAATCGGCACAACGCATTGCCGAAGCAGTAAAAAAGGCGTAATAATTTTATCAGGCTCATTCCATTTGGGGAATTAGCGATATTTTGTGGGAGATTTAAAATGACATTATCTAAAAAATGGCAAGCAGTGGTCGGAAGTGCGGTATTGGCACTGGCAACCATGACCAGCGTATCGGCAGTGGCAAATTTGCAAGGGGATATGCAAACCATGGGTAAAAGTGTTTCTGCAGCACTGAAGACAGAGGATAAACAAGAGTTTATCCAGGCGTTACAGAAGTTCAGTCAAACCGTTGAAAATGCGAAACAGCAGGCATTGCCTTATAGTTTGCATGACAAAGCGCCTGACAGTGCTGAAGTCAATGATTATAAACAAGGTTTGCAAACCTTGATCAATCAAGCTGACACAGCAATTAAAACTGCAGAAAGCGGTGATTTGGCACAAGCGAAACAACAAGCGGAAAAACTGCTTGAAATTCGTAACGAGTACCATAAAAAGTATAAATAATCACGGTTGATTATATGGGCGGAGATTATCCGCCCTTTTTTAATCAGCCGTTTCCAGTGATTTCAAATATTGAAAGATTTCACGGTAGAATTTTGGTGGTTTTTGAGTGGCGCGTTCTTTTTGGGCCGCACGGATCAAATTGCGTAGATGTTGAATATCCAAGGCCGGATATTGGGCAATCAATTGTGACAGCACGTTGTTATTGTCGGTTTCCAACAGTTGATCGCGCAGCTGTTCCAAGCGGTGAAACATGGCTTGTTGCTGGTTATGCTTGTTTTCCAGCTTATCCAGTGCTTCTTGCAACGGTTCAATATCGGTATTACGCAACAATTTGCCGATATATTGCAATTGGCGGCGTAGCGCACCTCGTTGCGAACGTTGTGCCAGTGCAATCGCATCCGCCAGTTTTTCGTCCAGTGGAATTCGTTCTAAATTGGCGGCAGTCAGTGCGACCAATTTAGCCCCAAATTTTTTCAGTGCTTCGGCATCACGTTTGATTTCGCTTTTGCTGACCCAAATAATCTCTTCTTGCTCTTCGTCCAATTCTGACAAATGCTCGTCTAAAAAATCCATATCTTGTG
The DNA here is from genome assembly GCF_006227735.1 of Testudinibacter sp. 'clade 2'. Classification (NCBI taxonomy): domain Bacteria; kingdom Pseudomonadati; phylum Pseudomonadota; class Gammaproteobacteria; order Pasteurellales; family Pasteurellaceae; genus Testudinibacter; species Testudinibacter sp. 'clade 2'. The sequence continues at coordinate 19,489 of NZ_VDHB01000131.1, read as the reverse complement.
CGGCGTGTTTATTCTTCATGGTTTATATCGCTTGTGGTTATCCAAAATTGGCGCTAATCATAGCATAATTTGAGAATTACCAACAAAAGTAGGGTAGAATTAGCCACTAATTTTTAGAAAAATAATATGGTTCGGTAAGACAGATGACACAACAAGATAAACAGCAGGATCTATTGAAACAGCAGCAAAACGACTTATTGGCTGCGGCAGCGTTGGCGTTGGATTTGGCGCGTCAAGCCGGTGTTGAAGCGCAAGTCGGTGCAACCAAAAGTATTGGATTATCGGTTTCGACCCGCTTGCAGCAAATTGAAAATATTGAGTTTAACCATGACGGCGCACTGGGGATCTCGATTTACAGCGGGCAACGTAAAGGCAATGCTTCGACTTCTGATTTATCACCGCAAGCGGTGAAAAGTGCGGTTGAAGCGGCGTTAAGTATTGCCAAATATACCTCGCCGGATCCGTACAACGGCTTGCCGGAAAAAGCGCTGCTGGAATTTAATCCGCCGGATTTGGATCTTTATCACCCTTATGAAATTGATGTGGACAGTGCAGTCGAACTGGCATTGGAAAGCGAAACTCAGGCATTGCAGACCGATGCTCGGATTGTGAACAGTGAAGGCGCCAGTTTCAATGCACACCGCGGCATTCGGGTGTATGGCAACACATACGGCGTGTTAAACAGCTATCTTTCCAGCCGCTATTCGCTCTCTTGTAGTGTGATTGCTGAAGCCGATCAACAAATGGAACGGGATTACGAATATACCATCTCCCGTCGCTTTCAGGATCTGGCGTCGCCACAATGGGTTGGCAAACAGAGTGCTGAAAAGACGGTTGCTCGTCTATCGGCACAAAAATTGACCACTCGCACAGCACCGGTGATTTTTCATGCCGATGTTGCCACCGGCTTAATCGGTTCGTTGGTCGGGGCAGCAAGTGGCAGCAGTATTTATCGCAAATCTAGCTTTTTGTTGGATAAACTCGGTTGTCAAATTTTGCCACAATGGTTTGAAATTGAAGAGAAACCGCACTTGCTTGGGCGTTTGGCATCGTCACCGTTTGACAGCGAAGGGGTGAAAACCAGTGATAGAGCGATTATCCGTGATGGCATTTTGCAAACCTATTTGTTGACCAGTTACAGCGCCAAAAAATTGGGCATGCAAAGCACCGGACATGCGGGCGGCATCCATAACTGGTTGGTCAAACCGAATGCAAAGTGCGGTCTGGACGGCTTGCTGCAACAGATGGGCACCGGGTTGTTGCTGACAGATTTGATGGGTAACGGGGTGAATTTAGTCACCGGAGACTACTCACGCGGGGCTTCCGGGTTTTGGGTGGAAAACGGCGTGATTCAATATCCGGTGCATGAAATTACCATTGCGGGACAATTGCAAACGATGTTGGCCAATATGGTGGCGGTGGCGGACGATATTGAGCTGCGCTCCAACATTCAGAGCGGATCAATTTTACTCGATGAAATGAAAATATCCGGCAACTAAGATTTATTTTACATTAATGCTAATAATTATCATTGACAAGAATCAATAACCTGCTAAGATGAAAGCCAGTTGCAGGAGTGCAACAGAAGTCCGCAAAGATTGTGATAGCAGTCGAGCAGATGTAGAGTAAAAAGTAAATTCGTTAGGGTCACTGGCTGGAGCTTGCTCCAGCCTTTGTTTTTTGTGCTTTTTGTTCGTTATGATTGTGCTATCATAGCGCCTGTCAAATTGGATTTTAAAAGGTCATCCTATGAAAAAACACCATGTTGAAACGCTGCTCAGCCAATCGGAAGTCGGTTCTCGAGTGCAGGAGCTGGGCACTGAAATTACCCGTTTTTACCAGCATCAAAATGCTGACAAAATTGTTGCTGTCGGGCTGCTCAAAGGTTCGTTTATGTTTATGGCGGATTTGGTCAGAGCTATCGATTTGCCGACAGAAATTGATTTTATGACCACTACCAGCTACGGCAGCGGCATGTATTCCAACCATGATGTCAAAATCTCCAAAGATTTAGACGGCGACATCAAAGGCAAACATGTGTTGATTATCGAAGATATCATCGACACCGGTTACACCTTGGATAAAGTGCGCCAAATCCTACTGTTGCGCGAACCGGCTTCACTCACCATCTGCACCCTGCTGGACAAACCGTCGCGCCGTGAAGTGAATGTGCCCGTCGACTGGGTCGGTTTCGCCATTCCGGATGAATTCGTAGTCGGCTTCGGCATCGACTACGCCCAACAATACCGCAATTTAGGCTATATCGGCAAAGTGGTGTTGGAAGAATGATAAGATAACGCTGACCATTTTGTTATATACGTATAGTTCCCGTTTAGGCTCAATTTAAAGCACGGCTGCTGCAACATGAAAAAGTAGTTGTGCTTGGTAATCTTGTCCTTCTTTAATTGCTTTAAAAGCAATAATGTTATAAAGGCGACAAACTGCAATGAATTTCATTTGAAATCGTAAATTATCCTTTCTTCCCGAAAATCTCTGTAATATCATGTTTCTGTGTATGAATATTCATTATAGCTATAGATAGGAGCGGCTTAGGCACTGGAAATTATTTTCTAACCTATCTTTGAGGAGAATGGCGGTATGTTGAGTGCATTACTAAGAAGCGGAGATGTGAAGGATTACACTGCGTTAGGTCAGGACGGACAAGCGGTTTACTCAATCGCTTCTCAATTACGGGATACGATACGATTAAAACGGGGACGTGTGTTTTCTGATTATCTTGCAGTGCCGCAGCGTAACGATCAAGGTAATCGAATCGACTGGTATGTCCCCTTTGAGTCTGATCAACCGGATGGTAAATATTTTATCATTCCATGGTCATCGGCAACACCGGAAGAAAAACAAAAAGCACTCGCCGAATTGCACGTTTTCGAAAAAACCATGTTGGATCTCGGAAACGAGATCGCGAAAAATCCTAATCTTAAAGGTGACCAACTGCTTTTCTCCCGCCTACTCAGCGGCGACTCCGCCCATGCCGATCAACATAGTTTAAAAGCGCTTCGCTTTCCTAATACCGAGCATGTTTATCTAGTCAATGATCGCCCGGTGATCACTTTTTGGGGATTCATTGAAAAAAATACCAATGTTTACGGTAGTCCGTTTCTGCCTTTGCAATTGGCTGCGCCAATTGCTGCGCCAGCAGCACAGGCAGATGCGGTCATCAGCGAGCCGATTGCCGAGAAAAGCGTGATGCCGTGGTGGCGACGCTGGTGGTTTTGGTTGCCGTTGTTAGGGTTGTTGGGGTTATTATTGTGGTGGATTTGGTGTACTTATTTCAATGTGAAACCGCTGTCTATTGCGACGGATCCGATAAAAAATGAACTGCCCGCAGTTGATAAAACCGCACTTGCCAAAAATGAAGTGAAGAAAAAAGTGGCTTGTATCATTGACGGCAACATTATCACCGATGCAGCGCTTTGCCAGCCGATTAAAGCAAAATTCCCATATGTTTATGATAATAATCAATGGCTTGATTCTAATGGTGCCATTGTTAAGGATGCGGCTGTATTAGACAAATTGCAAGCGCTTGATCCCAATGCGTTTCAACCTAATGTCGATCAAAATGGTGCTGATTCAGCTCCTCCTACCACTGAGGCGTTAGACAATAAAGCGGCAGAGCAAGATGACAAGGCGCAAGATGACAAGGCGCAAACTGCGGATGCGACTGATGCGGCCAATAATCCGAGTGATAAAGACAATGATAAAAACAATGACAAAAGCAATGACAAAAACAGTCAAACAGCGGCAGTACCGCCTCCAAGTTTAGATGAAAGCGATAAAACCAAAACGGATAATTCGAAAATGGATAATCAAAGTGCGGTCACAAATTCGCAGTCGACCCCCCTACAAAATACACAAAAAAACTTGAATATTCCGGCGCAGAGTTTAAATTCGGGTAATGTGGATTTCTTAAACGGTAAATGGAATGCCGGTGCAGGTATTCAGGATCAAACCACCGGTAAGCCGCTGCGTTTGAATTATGAATTTAACGACGGCAAAGGGCAGGTGAAAGTTGAACGTAGCGACGGTGTGCAGTGCACAGGCAACGTCGGTGCAGGTGTCAGTGGCGGTCATTTAAATATTGATAATCAGGGCGTGGCACAGTGTAGTGACGGCTCTACTTATCAATTGCCGACGATCAATTGTAAACCGAATACCAATGGTACGGCAGAATGTGAAGGGATTTACGGCAATAGCAAATTTCCGATTTCAATGAAAACACCATAACGACAGTTTAAAAACAGGTTAAATGAAATATGCTTCCAGAATTAAATAAATTTGATCGAGAGTTGTCTCTGGTCATGAACAGCGGAATTCAGTTTATTGATTTTGCACTGAATATAAATTGGAAAGATAAATTATGGCGGGAAAAAGCAACGGGAAATTTTGTCTCGTCTGCCGTAAATGGGCCGTTACGCCGTTTGCTTGAAGACAAAAACGGTGACGGTTTTTATGATCCGAGCCGTCCCGGAATGCTGGTTCGTCCTGAACAGGAAATTAGTGTAGAGCAATCTTTTAAACTGTTTGACGCAGTTTGGTTACCGATTCCGGTTTTAAGAACGGTTCCACCGGATCGTTTTGACGAAGGGCCTTATAACTGGGCAAGGGTGCGGATTGTCGAACTTGCCGAACCGGATCAAGACGGCAATACCCATCGTATTACCTTTGCGTTTGACACTAAAGTCTTTCCAAACAGCCAAGATACGGCATATTTGGCGCCGACCGCTGAAGATATTCGTTCCGGCGTGGCATTTGGGCTGGCATACCAATCTGATCACATGTCTTGGTTTTTAGATTTTAAATGGATTAATGAGTGGCTGTTGGAGTTGTTTAATGAATTGGCTCCTCAACCGACACGGTTAAAACTTCATGCTGAAGATTTGCAGTATGAGATCGAACATAAAACTTACCAAGGACATTTTCTCAATATTTTGGCAATTTTGGGCACCGAGTTGACCTTGCCGAGAATTAAAGTCGTCTCGAATAAAACGGATGATATTATTAAGGCAATTCCTGTCGATATGGTGTTGGATGTCGGCAATTCGCGTACCTGCGGTATTTTGATCGAAGATCACGAGCAAGAAAAAGACGGCTTAAAAAAACGTTATGAGTTGGAACTACGGGATTTAAATCGTCCGGAACAGGTTTACCATGAGCCTTTTGAAAGCCGGATTGAGTTCGCCCAAGCCTCCTTCGGTAAAGATCATTTCTCAGTGCAGAGCGGACGACGGGATGCGTTTCAATGGGCGACGATTGCTCGTGTCGGCAAGGAAGCGGCGCGTTTGGCAAGTCGTCGTGAAGGCAACGAAGGTTCGACCGGTTTATCCAGTCCGAAGCGATATTTGTGGGATATTGAAAAATACGAACAAGGCTGGCGTTTCAATTCTTCTTATGTCAAAACCGATTATGAACCTTATGCCACTGCCGAACCATTATCGGGATTGATTAATGAATTCGGTGAAGCCTTGCATAGTTTGCGCGACGATGTCGAGGAAGAGTTCGAGCGAAAAATGCCGGTATTCCAACCGAAATATTCTCGCAGTTCGTTAATGATGTTTATGTTGTCGGAAGTGTTAATGCAGGCATTGATGCAAATTAACAGTCCGGCACAGCGCGGCAAGTTGGAACATTCGCGTACTCCTCGTTTTTTACGCTCGATTATCTTAACCATTCCGCCGGCAATGCCGAAACCGGAACGTGAAATTTTCAAAAACAGTATGTACCAAGCGATCGGTTTGGTATGGAAAAGTTTGGGGTGGGATAAATCTGATGACGATTTGGATTTTACTACGGATGCAGCGCGGCATAAGTATTGGCCGATTCTACCTGAAGTGTATATTCAGTGGGATGAAGCAACTTGCGGTCAGATAGTCTATTTCTTTAATGAAACGCAACATAATTATGGCGGTCGTCCGGAGGAGTTTATTGCGGCAATGATTCGCCCGGATAAAACCCAAAAAGAGCGGATTACGATTGCCTCGGTCGATATCGGCGGCGGCACAACGGATTTGGTTATCAATGATTACGCTTTGGATTACGGGGAAAATAGCGAGTTTTCCGGCGGAAGCAATGCGTTTCTGGTGCCGACCCAACGTTTTCGCGATGGGTTTAAAGTTGCCGGTGATGATATTCTGTTGGATATTGTGCGTGATGTGGTTTTGAACTCACTGACCAACGGGCTAAAAGTATTGGGACTGACCGATCCGGAACCTATTTTATCTCAATTAATCGGCAAGCAGGCGTTAAAAGTTCAGGATGCTTTATTACGTCAGCAACTGACATTGCAGGTGTTTAGTCCGATTGGCTTACGGATTTTAAAAGAATACGAACAATACAATCCGTTCTCCTTCGAGAACACGCTGAGCGGGGTGACATTTGCCGATTTACTATCGGAGGCGGAATACCCGACAGAGAGTGTGTTGAATTATATCAATGAGCCTATCCGCCGATTATTGAAAAACAGCGATTTTAATATTATGAAATTGCCGATTAAAGTGGACTTGCGCTTGATTCATCAGCGTTTCATCAAAGGCGATTATTACGATATCTGTAAAACATTTACCGCACTTTGTGAGGTCATTAACAGTTATCAGTGCGATGTTCTACTGCTGACCGGCCGTCCGTCGCGTTTACCGGGAATTCAGTCTTTCTTTAAATCCAGAGTGCCGCTTCCTGTGGGCAGAATTTTACCGTTGCACCACTATCGCACCGGAGGCTGGTACCCGTTCAATAAACAAGGACGGATTGAAGATCCGAAAACAACGGCGGCGGTGGGGGCGATGCTGTGCTTTTTAAGCCAACATTTGCGCTTGCCGAATTTTAATTTCCGTTCTGCCTCGATGCATTCCTATTCAACCGTGAAATACATCGGATTGCTGGATAATAACAATGTGATCAAGGACAGCAATGTTTATTATAAAGAAATTGATCTGGATAATGAGGATTACGATTTCCCTGACACCTCGTTTGAAGTGCGTGGCTTCACCCGCCTAGGTTTCCGTCAGTTGAATGTAGAGCGTTGGACAGCTTCTCCGCTTTATACTTTGGATATAATTAATCCGGCAGTAAAACAGCGTGTCGCCAATGGGGTTTCCTTGACGGTAACACTGGGGGTCAAAACGAAAAGCGCCCGTTCCAGCAATAAAGAGAAAGCAGAAAACTTCTATGTGAAAGCCGTTTCGGCAAGCGATGGCGCAAGTTGTCGCCGTAATGAGGATATTAAGTTGGCACTCAACACCATGACGGATGTCGGGTTGAGTGATACGGATTACTGGTTGGATAGTGGAAGCGTGAAAAGATGAGCGAAATAGCAGCGAAATTAACCGAATCTTGGCAAAATATTTTTAACGGCTCACAAAAAGCAATTGATTGGGTCAGTGATGTTCGTCCGAATGTTGCTCGCTTGAATAGTGAGGCCGATAGCTTGATTTTAGAATTGCGGCGGTTACGCAATACGGCAAAGCGTCTGGGAGCTGTCTCTTCGCGCCCGATGACCGTCGGTTTTTTCGGATTGTCCCAAGCCGGAAAATCCTATCTGGTTTCTGCTTTGGCGGCAGGCGAAAACGGTAAATTGGAAACCACCTTCGACGGCAGGCAATTGGATTTTATCGAACATATTAATCCGCCGGGCGGAGGCAAAGAGGCGACTGGGCTGGTGACACGTTTCAGTCGAACGGCAAAAGGCGGGATTGATGGTTTTCCGCTGGAGTTGCGTCTGTTCAGCGAAATTGAAATTGCCAAGATTTTATTGAATTCTTATTTTAATGATTTCGATAAAGAGAAAATAGATTATCAATGTGAGCCGCAGCAAATCAATGAACTGATCAAAAGGGCGGCACAACAGACGAAAGCAACAGCGGTTAACGGCGTGACGGCAGACGATGTAGTCGATTTGCAGGATTATGCGACCGATAGTTTCGGCAAATCCCTTGCTGCCCTGCAAGGCAGCTATTGGGCAAAAGCGACCGCACTTGCGCCACGGCTTGAGATTCAAGATCGTGCAGCGCTGTTTTCTATTTTGTGGGGTGAAGTGGCTGAATTGACCTCGATCTATATTCAATTTGCCCATGCGTTGGCCAAATTAGGGCATCCGGAGAAGGTATATGCGCCGCTAAGTGCGGTGGTTAAAGAGGTTGATGGTGCATTATCACAAGCCGACAGTATTATGAATGTCGATATGCTGGATCGGTTGGGTTCAGCAAAAGATGAGAATATTCAGGTTCGTCCGAGTTTGAATGACGGGACATTAAGTGGTGCTGTTGACATTTCCTTGGCTCAATTGACCGCACTTACCGCCGAATTGGTATTCCCGTTAATCAACAAAACACGCTCTCCAACGTTTGAAAATGTGGATTTACTTGATTTTCCCGGTTATCGAGGGCGCTTATCGATTAAATCGCTACCAGAGGTGAGCGAAAAAGAGCTGATTCCGCAAATTATTTTGCGGGGGAAAGTGGCGTACCTGTTTGAACGTTACACCGACAGTCAAGAAATGAATATTTTGATTATGTGTACGCCGTCGAATGCACAATCGGAAGTGAATGAAGTCGGGCCGGTCTTGGAACGTTGGATCAAAAAGACACAAGGTGATACGGCTGAACAACGTAGTGCTCGCAAACCGGGATTATTGTGGGCGATTACTAAATTTGATATCCGTATTCAATCCGATCTTGCCAAAGCAGAAGGCATGTTGAAACAGAGCTGGGGAGTGGGCGGATTATTGCAGCAAACCATTTTAGAACGTTTCGGCAACTATGATTGGATCAACGATTGGTCAAATGGTAAACCGTTCAATAATTTGTTTTTGGTGCGTAAACCGGGCTTTCCGGTGCCGTTTTTAGAGCTTGAAAACGAAAAAGAGATCGCCGAACGTGAACAAGGGCAACTTGCCTTGATGCGGCGTACTTTTACAGCAGATCCGGATGTGCGCACCTATGTCGCTGATCCCGAGCAAAAATGGGATGCGATGATGTTGTTGAATGACGGTGGTATGAAGCGAATTAGCGACTATTTGCAAGCCATCGCCTTGCCTGAAGTGAAACAACAGCGGATTAAAGAACAACTGAATGAAGCGATCAATCATATCGTCGAAAATCGTTTTTCCAGTTGGTATCAACGTGACGGTGCGGAAGAGGTCAGTAAAAAACGGCAGCTGGCAAATGCGGTTGCCAATGAACTGGGAAAAAAAGCCATGTTGGTGGGTGAGTTCTTGCGCTGTTTGCAATTACCCGAGGATACCATCCGTTCGTTATATTTTAGTGATATGGACGAAACCGCACTTGATGACAAAAAAGATCAAGCGCAGGAGGTGAGCAATGATTTTGGCGGCGGCTTCGGTTTTGACGATGGTTTTGATCTTTTTGCTGAACCGCAAGAGATGCCGACGAGTCAGGAAAAAACGATTGCTGAGCCGATTGTCGAATCACGTTTTGCTCAAGCGGTGTTTAAAGCCTGGATTGAACATTTGCGTGGCATTTCCAATAATGACCACCTGATGAATTTTTTCGGTTTTAGCAAGCAAAATATCGAAGCGTTAGTGGGCGAATTAGTGACCGGAGCGAATCGATTGAAACTGCAAGAGAAATTGTCAAAAGTCGTATTTAAAAATGAAAATACCGGTAGCAAACGCGATCAGTTGGTCGAACGGCAGGTTTTTTCAATGAATATGTTGATCGCTGATTTCATTGCATGGCTTGATTTTATCAATCAACCGTTAAATCAGCGCCCCGCAAGTCGGGCGGTAGCGGGTGCTGCGGTGTTCGAATTTAAAGAAGTCGAAAAAATCAATAATTTGCCGAAACTGAATGAACGCACCAATAATTTTATGAAGAACTATTTATTTGATTGGTTCGTGGCTTTCGGGCAGTTTGCCGAGAGTAATGCGGGACACAGTGCGGGGCGTGAAATCGATGCGTCACAAAATGCCAAATTGGGCGATGTATTGATGATTTTTAGCGCTTCGGCAATCAACTAGAGAAATTGGAGTACAGCGTCATGTTAAGAATCGAATTAAAAGAGAGCAAACCGGGATATGCCCAATTTTCTGCGGCAAACTGGAAGGGCGGTTCAGAGGTTGAAGTGAGCATCCAGCGTAGTCAGGACCATCACTATTTCGCACAAGATAACCAATGGCACACGGAACCGGTTTGGCATAGAGTAACGCAGCTGAGTGTGGTTGACGGGATTTTACAAGGGGAACTTGGCCCTTGGCTAGTGGATGCCTTGGTGCAACAAAATGCCAATGTGCAATATCAAATGATGGTGCGCGATACCCATGCTGTAGACAACGTGGTGACTGATCGTGGCGTATTGAAAATGGTGGGCAATATTTTAGCTTCTTCCGCCAGCGGCGATACCAGCCGTGTCAGTGATATTCGCCATGAGCCGACAGCCGTGGCGCCGACAGCCGTTGTGCAGACAATGCCGATAATAGAGGAGCCTGAACCCACAGCTGTGGAACCGGAAGTTATTCCAGAACCTCAGTTAGCGACTGAGGCGATGGCTATGCCGGTAACCGAAACGGAAAAACCGAAAAGCAAGATCGGTTTGCTAATAGGCGGGTTATTTTTGCTCATTTTGGCGGCAGCGGCGGCATGGTTCTTTCTGTTGTCGGATAAATCGGCTGAAGCGACCGAGGTTAAACCGTCTGAACTTAGCGCTTGTTCGATACAAGCGGGTAGTGATGATGAGATTGCATTTCTTCAGCGTTGTTTGAAAAGTAATCCGGATGATAGCCAAATTTTAGCGCTGATTGCCGAGGCGAAAAAAGCGAATAAGTGCGGTATTGCCCAACGGTTATATGCCAATAAAGCACAGGGCGGCAATGCTGCGATTGCGGTGGCGTATGCTAAAGAGTATGAAACGGCAACGACAAACGGCTGTTTCAGTGCAGATAAAGAAACGGCCATTTATTGGTATGAAACGGCGTTAGATGCTGATCCGAATAATGCGGAGGCAAAAGCACGTTTACAGGAGTTGAAAAAATGATGGGATATCTTAAATTACTTTCTTCGGTGCTGTTGCTAGGCTCATTGTTGACCCAAAGTGCGGTTGCGACACAACCGTTATTGCAACAAGGGAAAAAAACGTTATTTCAGCGTGTGCTGAGCACACCGACTTGTGAATTGGTTGAGAGTGCCGGGGGGAGCGGCGGTAAAAAAGCGGTTGTGTTCTCTCGTTATTATGTTTATCAACGAGAGAGTGTGAATGGCAAAGAGTGGCTACAAGTCGGGCCGGATACGTTCGGCAAAACCGTCGGCTGGCTGGCAAGCGAAAGCCATGATCGATGCCAAGGCCGTGACGGTCGAGTTCAACCCGTTGCCGGACGGCAGCAAAATGGACGTCACTGCGAAAGTGACCGACAAAGCGGGCAATGCATCTAACGTTGCAACCGACAGTGCGACCTTTGCGTTGAGCGAACCGGGTGCCCCGGTCGTCACCATCAAACTGGATGCGGACAATGACGGCTTTATCAACGCCAAAGAAAAAGGCACTGCCACCACCACCGATGTCGAGATTAAAATCTCAGCGGATGCGAAAGACGGGGATGTGATTACCGTCACCGACCAGGCGGGCAACGTGTTGGCGACCTACACCGTAGGTCAAAACGGCGTCACCGCAGGCAGCACACAAACCACGCAAGCGACCTTACCGGCTGACGGTGAAACCTTGAAAGTAACCGCTTCGGTTAAAGATGCAGCGGGCAATCCGGGACCATCGGGCAGCGACAGCGCGAAGATGGATACCACAGTGTTTGAAGGTTTAGCGGTTGAAATCACCGAAGATGCCAACAACGACGGCTACATCAGTGCAACCGAACTGCAAGGTGCGGTCGATGTGCGGGTGACGATCCCGAAAGGGGCGGCAGTGGGTGATGTGATCACCGTGAGCGGCTCAGGCAACGTGGATCAAAACTTCACGCTGACCCAAGACCAACTGGACAAAGGCTATATCGACGTGGCCTTTGGCACCGCGCCGGTGAACAACACCGACTTCAAAGCGACAGCGACGATCAAAGACACAGCGGGCAACACCGCAGGGCCGGTAGAAGACAGTGCGAAAGTGTTGCTGCAAGCCAGTGGCGCACCGACGGTGACGATCACCGAAGATGCGAACAATGACGGCTTAATCAGTAAAGCGGAGCTGGACGGTGAGATTGGGGTGTCAGTCACCCTGCCGGCGGGAGCCAAAGCAGGGGATACGTTGTTGGTGAGTGATAATGGCACTGCATTAACGCCAATCGTGTTAACGGCGGTAGACATCAGCAAAGGTAGCGTGGCAGTGACCGGCGTCAAAAATCCGGGCGAAGGCAACACCTTAACCGTGACGGCGCAAGTGAAAGATGTGGCGGGCAACCTGAGTCCGGAAGGCAAAGACAGTGCGGTTATTGATACCACAGCACCGAGCAAACCGACGGTTGATATTTTAGACGGCGGTGACGGCAAGTTGAACAAAGCCGAGATTGATGCCGGGGTACAAGTCAAAGTCACTCCACCGACGGATGCAAAACCGGGTGACGTGTTGAACGTAGACACCAATGGCGACGGCAAACCGGATTACACCAAAACGCTGACCGCAGACGATATCAGCAACGGCGTGACCATCACGGTACCGGCGGCGCATGTGCCGAGCGAAGGCACCTTAACCGTGAGTGCCACGGTCACTGACCCGGCGGGCAACGTGAGTGAACCGGGAACAGACAGTGCAGCAACCGATGCCAATGTACCGAACGGTGGCGAGAAACCAACGGTTGAAATCACCGAAGATAAAAATAACGACGGCTACATCAACCGTGAGGAGTTGCAGGGTGATGTGGATGTCAAAGTGAGCTTTGACGGCAGCAAAGTGAGTGTGGGCGATGTGGTCACCATTGTCTCCGACGGTGTGACGAAGACGGTCACAATTACCGAAGCGGACAAAGCGAACGGCTTTGTCACCACCAGCTTCACCGCACCGGCAGACGGCAGCACCATGAAAGTGACGTCGACCATCAGCGATGCGGCAGGCAACAAAACGCCGGAAGGGGAAGACAGTGCGGTCTTAGACCTGAGCAACCTGACACAACCGGGCGTGACGGTGGAGATCAGCGAAGATGCGAACAACGACGGCTTTATTAACAAAGCGGAGTTGGACGGTCAGGTTGGCGTGAAAGTGGGCTTACCGGCAGCAGCGGTTGCCGGCGACCTGTTGGTGGTCACCGCCACGGGCAATGCGCAACAAAGTATCGAGCTGACCCAAGCCATGATCGATGCCAAGGCCGTGACGGTCGAGTTCAACCCGTTGCCGGACGGCAGCAAAATGGACGTCACTGCGAAAGTGACCGACAAAGCGGGCAATGCATCTAACGTTGCAACCGACAGTGCGACCTTTGCGTTGAGCGAACCGGGTGCCCCGGTCGTCACCATCAAACTGGATGCGGACAATGACGGCTTTATCAATGCCAAAGAAAAAGGCACTGCCACCACCACCGATGTCGAGATTAAAATCTCAGCGGATGCGAAAGACGGGGATGTGATTACCGTCACCGACCAGGCGGGCAACGTGTTGGCGACCTACACCGTAGGTCAAAACGGCGTCACCGCAGGCAGCACACAAACCACGCAAGCGACCTTACCGGCTGACGGTGAAACCTTGAAAGTAACCGCTTCGGTTAAAGATGCGGCGGGCAATCCGGGACCATCGGGCAGCGACAGCGCGAAGATGGACACCACGGTGTTTGAAGGTTTAGCGGTTGAAATCACCGAAGATGCCAACAACGACGGCTACATCAGTGCAACCGAACTGCAAGGTGCGGTCGATGTGCGGGTGACGATCCCGAAAGGGGCGGCAGTGGGTGATGTGATCACCGTGAGCGGCTCAGGCAACGTGGATCAAAACTTCACGCTGACCCAAGCGCAGCTGGACAAAGGCTATATCGACGTGGCGTTTGGTACGGCGCCGGTGAACAACACCGACTTCAAAGCGACAGCGACGATTAAAGACACAGCGGGCAACACCGCAGGGCCGGTAGAAGACAGTGCGAAAGTGTTGCTGCAAGCCAGTGGCGCACCGACGGTGACGATCACCGAAGATGCGAACAATGACGGCTTAATCAGTAAAGCGGAGCTGGACGGTGAGATTGGGGTGTCAGTCACCCTGCCGGCGGGAGCCAAAGCAGGGGATACGTTGTTGGTGAGTGCCAATGGCACTGCATTAACGCCAATCGTGTTAACGGCGGCAGACATCAGCAAAGGCAGCGTGGCAGTGACCGGCGTCAAAAATCCGGGCGAAGGCAACACCTTAACCGTGACGGCACAAGTGAAAGATGCGGCGGGCAACCTGAGTCCGGAAGGCAAAGACAGTGCGGTTATTGATACCACAGCACCGAGTGAGCCAGCTGTGAAGATCTTAGATGGTGGGGATGAATTACTTAACAGTAGTGAAGTAGCTGCGGGTGTTAAAGCAGAGATCAGCTTGGCTGATACGGGCGCTGTCAAAGGTGATGTGTTGAACGTTGACACCAATGGCGATGGTGTGATCGATCGAACAATTACGTTGACAGAGGAACAGATCACTGCAGGTAAAGTTATCGTTGACGTACCGGCGGCACAAGTGCCTGCTAACGGTATCTTAACGGTTAAAGCAAGTATTACTGATATAGCTGGCAATCCTGGCCAAACTGGTAGTGATACCAGTGTGGTAGATACCACAGCACCGAAGATTGATATTAACCAAATTGCCGGTGAAAACCAAGTGGCTGAAGGAACAGATGGTTATGCGACCATCAACCTGAAAGACAAAACGGACGGCTTTAAAGTCTCAGGAACGACGGATGCGGAAGACGGACAAGTTATCACGATTAAAGTCAATAACGGTACAGCGGATGTAGCCAGCTTTACGGCGACGGTAACGGGCGGCACGTGGAGTGCAGATGTTCCGGCCAATGAGAGCTGGGTGACTGACGGCACGGTTTACAGCTTCACGGCATCGGTAGCAGACAAAGCAGGCAATACGGCAACAGATACCGATAAGACAGCAGCGACGGACATCACCCCGCCGGATAACAGCACCACGACGCTCGTGATTGACAGCATCACTGCAGACAACATTTTGAATGCAGCGGAGGCCAAAACCAGCATCAACGTTACCGGTACAGTTAGCGGAGATGAGTTCAAAGCGGGTGACAAAGTGACCTTGACGGTGAACGGTAAAGAGTTTACCGGCACTGTTGATGCCAGCGGTAAATTCACGATTGCAGTTCCGGGTGATGATTTAGCCAAAGATCCGGATGCCAAAGTAGAAGGTAAAGTTGAAGTCACGGATGCTGCGGGCAATACGGGTACAGCAACGGCGAGCAAAGACTATACTGTTGATATTACGGCACCGACGATTGATATCCAAACCATTGCCAACGAAAGCCAAGCACCGTTGACGACGGATGCGGATAGCTATGCGACCATCAACATCAAAGATAAGGCGGATGGTTTTGCGGTTAGCGGTGTGACCAATGCTGAAGACGGTCAAGTGGTGACAGTAAAAGTGTATGATGGCACAACAGAAGTGGCCAGCATTACAGCGACGGTTAGCAATGGTGCATGGAGTGCGCAAGTGCCTGCTGGTGCGACGTGGATTGCGGACACCAAAGTGTATAAATTTGAAGCGACGGTAGCAGACAAAGCCGGCAATACTGCAAGCGATGCGGATTTAACCAAAGCGACGGACATCACCCCGCCGAACAAGGATACGACAACCTTGACCATCATCAGTGTGGCCGGTGATGACGTGGTTAACAAGACGGAATCGACAGCGGCAGAAGTGCCGGTGGTAGGTAAAGTCACGGGTGAGTTTAAGGACGGAGATACCGTCACCTTAACGGTGAATAATGTGAAGTACACGGGTACAGTAGATGCTTCGGGTAACTTTACAATTAATGTGAAGGGTACTGACTTAGCGGCGGATGGTGATAAGACTGTGGATGCGAGCATCACCACTACTGATGCGGCGGGCAATAGCGGTACGATTGAAACAACGCATCAATATAAAGTTGATACTAGTGTTGTTATCGACATCAACCAAATTGCCGGTGAAAACCAAGTGGCTGAAGGAACTGATGGTTATGCGACTATCAACCTGAAAGACAAAACGGACGGCTTTAAAGTCTCAGGTACGACGGATGCGGAAGACGGTCAGACAGTCACGGTGACGGTTACAGCAGAAGGTAGCACCACTGTATTGGGAAGCTTTACTGCAACGGTTACAACGGGAGCTTGGAGTGTTGATGTACCGAAAGCTGCAGCTTGGATTACTGACGGTACGGTTTACAGCTTCACGGCGACGGTAGCCGACAAAGCGGGCAATACCGCGACGGATACCGATAAGACAGTCGCAACTGATTTGACACCGCCGACGATTGATATCCAAACCATTGCCAACGAAAGCCAAAATCCGGTGGGTACCGATGCGGACGGCTATGCGACCATCAACATCAAAGATAAAGCGGATGGTTTTGCGGTTAGCGGTGTGACGACTGCCGAAGTGGGTCAGACTGTCACAGTAACGGTGTTGAAAAACGGTGTTGCTGTTGATGGTGTGAGCTTGACTACAGCGGTAACAGCGACCGGCACTTGGAGTGTATCAGTGCCAGCCAATGCGGACTGGATTGCTGACAAAGCGGTTTACAGCTTTGTGGCGACGGTAGCGGACAAAGCGGGCAATACTGCAACGGATACTGACGTAACCAAAGCGACGGATTTGGTTGCACCGGATAACAGCACCACGACGTTAAAAATTGACAGTATCACTGCAGACAATATTTTGAATGCAGCAGAGGCGAAAACCAATATTAATGTGACCGGTACGGTTAGCGGTAGCGAATTTAAAGCGGGCGACAAGGTGACCTTGACGGTGAATGGTAAATCGTTTACCGGCACCGTGGATGCCAGCGGTAAATTCAGTATTGCGGTTCCGGGCAGTGATTTAGCTGCAGATAACGATACAACGGTGGATGGTAAAGTTGAAGTTACCGATGCTGCAGGTAATGTGGGTACAGCAACGGCAACCCAAAAATATGGGGTTGATATCACGGCACCGACGATTGATATTAATCATATTGCCGGTGAAAACCAAGTGACTGAAGGTACAGATAACTATGCCGTGATTACTAAAGCTGATGCACAGGCAGGCTTTGTGATTTCTGGGGTGACTACCGGTGTTGAAGATGGTCAGAAAGTCAGCATCTCTATTCTGGATGCTGCCGGTTCAGTTGTCCTTCAAGCTTATCCTGCGGTAGCAACGGTTAGTGCGAATAAATGGAGCTATTCAGTAGCAGCTAATCAAATTGCTGGCGGTGCGGCTTACACCATTAAAGCTGAAGTGTCTGATGTGGCTGGTAACCTTAATTCGGATACTGATAAAACAGCCGTTCCACCACCAACGCTGAAAGCATCATCAGTAGCGGTTTCAGAAGAAGGTCTGCTTGGCGGTATTTCTGATACGTTGGGGCTGACTGGTGCAGACACCACCAATTCGGTTCAGGCTTCCGGCACGATGGCTGCTACTGATGCAACTTCGGTGGTGTTCTCAGCGACTGGACAACCGGCAACATTGGGAGGAACAGCAGTAACTTGGTCAGGAACCGGTACGCAAACCTTAACGGCTAAAGACAGTAGTGGGGTAACGGTGCTGACGGCCACCATTGATAATAATGGTGCTTATACGGTGACCCTGAACAGTGCGATTAAGCATCCAGTGAATGGCACAACACCAACAACTTCAGAGGATGCTGTAAGTGTGGGTCTGAAAGCAACTGCAACCGGTGCTGGTGGTAGTGCCACAGCAGACTTGACCGTATCGATTGAAGACGATAGCCCGACCAGTGGTGCTTCTTTAAGCTTGTCATCTATGGCGCCTGCTCAAGATACGAATTTGATGATTACCTTGGATACATCTGCTAGTATGGGAACGGAGAGTTCTAATACTGGCAATATGTTTAAGGCATTGTCAGCATCGAAAGATTTGATTCGTTTTTATGATACCTTAGGAACGACCAAAGTATTAGTGACTATCTTCAGTGATGCAGCGCTAGTATTAGGCAAATTTACTGGTATGGCTGGTTCTGATGCTGAATATACAACTCCTCGTTGGTTGACGGCTAATGAAGCGATTGCGGCGATTGATAAGGCTTGGGGGGCTGTCTCTCGTGCTCAAACCAACTATACGGATGCGTTAAATGCAACAATAAATGCGTTTAATAGTTTAAGCTCGTCATCAGAAGCCACAACAGGACCGGTAGCGAATGGTAAGTATGCCTCATTCTTCATGTCTGATGGTGATCCAAATAATAAAACAGATACGTTTAATGCGGCTGTTAATAATTGGAATACCCTGGTAGATCAGAAGAATATCAACTCCTTCTCCTTGGCGTTAGCTGGTGGGGTGAGCGATCCATCTTACCTGAATAAGATTGCTACGAATGGTACCGTGGAGCCTGCGGATCAGAGCCGAAATTATATTAACGTAACCAATTTGGATACGTTGGCGGATACTTTGAAAATGTTGGCTACACCACCAATTGCAGGCAATTTAATGACTTCGGGAATAGATACGGTGAGTGGTCAGCCGGTCACGGTGAGCTCGGGAGCCGATGGTTTAGGATCCGTATTTAGCATTAAGGTGAATGGGGTTGAGTATGTGTATGACTCTGCAACAGATACTTCTAGCGTGATTGGTACTGCAGCAGCAGGTAGCAAGTTTGATGATGCAACTGATACTTGGTCAGTCAAGTTTGCAGATGGTAATACCGTTGCGGTGAATATGGTGACAGCAGACTATGTTTATACTGTTACTGCACCGGCACCTGCTAGCGGTGATGTATTCCAATATACCTTGTTGGATAAAGATGGGGATAAAGGAACTAACACCTTTACGCTGACGACTGGTGCAGGTGGTGAAACCTGGATTGGTACTGCAAGTGCGGAAACGCATACTGGTACAGAGTTTGCTGATGTGCTTAAAGGGCTTGGCGGCAATGACACGATTAATGGCGGTGCTGGCAATGACATTATCTACGGCGGTGCTGGCAACGACGTTCTTACCGGTGGAGCTGGCAATGACTGGTTTGTTTGGACTTATGGTGAAACAGGTAACGACAGAATTACTGATTTTGGTGCCAATGGCGATAAAGATCGGATTGATTTGAGTGATGTGTTAACTGATGATGCGCCAACAACGCTCGCTTCTTATTTATCTTGGAATCAAAGCACAAGAACATTGTCAGTGAATTCAGATGCTTCCGGTTCTAATGAGATCACGATCGTATTAGATGCTAATTCAGTTACCAGTGCATTTAGCAGTGTTCAAGATATGATTAATAAGGGGTATTTGATTATTTAATTTAGCTTTAATCCCTCTGTTCAGCGACGCTGTTGAATAGAAAAAATTAGGCAAGCAAGAACGCTATGTTTTTAACATGGCGTTCTTTATTATAGGCAGACGA